>CACXDQ010000021.1 GCA_902766475.1 uncultured Eubacteriales bacterium | reverse complement strand
GCGGTTTCATCGTAACCGTCGAGCCTTGTAGTCTGATTGAACTGCAAGTCAGCGACGCCCATAACTTCACCCGCCAAGGAGAGGAACTGCCTCATATTGATATTGTTGGGCTTTACGCCGTAGAATTGAAGGTGATCTTCCTTTTCGCCCTCGTCGTCGGTAACGGTATAAGTCTTGATGCTGTCTATCGTGCCCATATAGTGAGCGAGAGGACTTTCGGTGTTATAGACGTAGCTATCCGAAAAGTCAAACTGTCCGTTCTTATAAACGCCGTAACCGGACTGTACCCAGCTGCTGCGGAGGTCTTTAACGTAAACCTTTTCAACGTATTCCGCAATAGCTTGCTCTATCTCTTTGTTGGTTGCGTTTTCTTTGCCCTGAATGTCGGAGATTATCTGTTTCTGCTCGGTCGTGAATTCGATGACGAGGTGGGAAACGTAAGAATAGCCGGTCATGGGGTTATAGACGACGAAACTCGTCTTGTCGGCGTTGCCGAGCAAAGTTTCATAACCGCTGATATTGCCGTCGCTCGAAGCTTTCTGAGTGTTTTGAAGGGCTGAATACTGTTTCCAGAGAGTGTCTACGATGTCAGCCTTTCTCTCCTCGGCTTTACTTTGATCGTCGATAAGCTCGTCGACTTTCGTGTAATCGGTATTGGAATCGTTTTTAAGACCTTGCTCGTAAACGCTTACGAGAGAGGACTCCAAAGCGGAGTTGACGTTCGTTCTGAAATAGTAGATAGCGAGAATATTGTTCGCATTGTCTACGTTATAGAGGTCGTTTTCGCTGTCGATAACGCCGAGGTCTTTGAGCCTGTCGTAAGCCTTGATGAAATCTGACTTCTTTGTGCCGGTAAGGTCGATAGCGTTGTCGTTGCAATCTTTTCTCGCCTCTTCCGCCTTTTCTGCGTCCGTCTTTTCTTCCTCTTCTTCCTTGGTTATGGTAGGAGTTGTACGAGCGGTATAGGTAACGTTTTCATATTCCTCTGCGTCGTCCTCGTCCTCAGCCGTCGCAACGCTTGCGATAAGAGCGTTCACGTTGTCTTTCTGAGAGGAGATAGCGGCGTAAATATCCGCTTCCTTAACGAATCTGAAAGGAGCGTCGTTCAAGCCGACTTCGGCATTGACGTATTTGTCATAGACGAATTTATTGAGGCCGGTATAATAATCTGCCTCGTTTCTCTTTTTAGAAGTCGTCTTGTCGAACGCTTCGACTTCGGCGTCGGTAGCGAGAGCGGCAAGGTAACCGTCCTGATAGAGGTGTTCTACCGTGGCTTTAAGCTCGTCCGCATTGGGCAAGAGGTTTTTATAATTGTTGTAAACGCTCTTTCTCGACTGCTGAACGATGACGCTGTTGTTTACGAGGTTGTTTAAAATAAGCTCGTAAGCAGCGGATGTGGTATAGCTGTAATTCTGAACGTAGTAATAACCGTAAGACACATAGCCGGCGGCGAGATCTCTCTTGTAGATATCGTCGGGATCTATCGAGTTTTCGATTTGAACGGTAGCGACTTTCTGGCGCATATCTCTGTCGGTGTTCACCGTGAAAAGACCGCAGCTTGCCAGAGCGCCTGTCGTTACTGCGACCGCTGTTGCGGCGGTTGCAAGTTTGAACAATAATTTCTTCATAGGACTCTCCTAACGTAAGTTGTAAAAGGCAATGCGCAAGGCGCAATATGCCCATATTCTTAGATACTAACTATTATACAAGATATTTCGATTCATTGCAAGGAAAATTAAACGTTTTTTTTGAATTTTTAAAAAAACATTTATTTTGAGGGCTTAAAAGTTCAAAAAATCTTTAACTTTAACCGCCTCTTCGTCCGCAGACCTGCCTTCCGTTTTGAATACGAGCGTCGGGTTTTCGCTGAAAGAGAGCGTTACGAAATCTTTCGCCTTGTCTATAGCGCCCAAAAAGCCCTCTTCTTTTAAGCTGTCCAAGCCGTTCAAGGTTATCTCCGCTTTTTTAGACGACAGCGATATCTTCACCGCCCCGTGCTTTCTCGCCGCAACTTTCAGTTCGGCTATAAGTATGAGGTTTTCGACCTCTTTCGGGATCTTGCCGTAATTTTCTTCGAGCGAAGAAACAATACGCTTTTTGTCTGTATCGGTGCGCAGCTCGGCTATCTGCTTGTAACAATCCATTCTCGACGAGGAATTGCCGATATAGTTTTCGGGGATATATGCGTCCATCTTGACGTCGAGTTCGGTGTCGAAATCTTTAACCGTTTCACCGAGATTTTCCTTTAAGAGCTTATTATACAGCTCGTAACCTATGCGCTCCATATGCCCGTGCTGTTCTCTGCCCATAATGCTTCCGGCGCCCCTTATTTCAAGATCTCTCATAGCTATTTTGTAGCCGCTGCCCATCTCTGTAAATTCCATAAGTGCGGAGAGGCGGCGATACGCCGTATCCGTCATTACCTTTTCTTTCTTGAACGTGAAATAGGCGTGCGCCATGACGTTGCTCCTCCCGACCCTGCCTTTGAGTTGGTAGAGCGTGGAAAGCCCCAGTCTGTCGCTGTCTATAACTATGAGCGTGTTGGCTTTGGGAAGGTCGATGCCGTTTTCTATTATCGTGGTGGCGATAAGCACGTTATACTTCTCGTCGTAGAAATTCATCACGCTGTCTTCGAGCGTCTTTTTGTCCATTCTGCCGTGCGCAACGACTATTTTCGCCTCGGGCAAAAGCTGTCTTATACCGTCCGCAAAGGAATATATCGTTTCGACACGGTTGTACATTATAAGCACTTGTCCGCCCCTTGCAAGCTCCCTTCTTGCGGCGTCGGCGATGACGGCGTCGCTCTCCTCGGTAACGTAGGTCTGAACGGGTATCCTCACCTTGGGCGGAGTATTTATCGTGCTTATATCCCTTATGCCCGAAAGCGACATATGAAGCGTTCTCGGTATGGGCGTAGCCGTCATGGTGAGCGTGTCGACGTTTTCTTTTAAAAGCTTTAATTTTTCCTTGTGTTCCACGCCGAAACGCTGTTCCTCATCCAGAATGAGAAGTCCCAAATCTTTAAATCCGACGTCTTTACCGAACAATCGGTGAGTGCCTATTATGAAATCTATCTCGCCGTTTTTGAGTGCGGCAATGGTCTTTGTCTGCTCGGTTTCGCTCTTGAATCTGTTTATCGAAGCTATCCTTATTCCGAAATCTTTAAACCTCTTTTCCGCCGCCCGAAAATGCTGTTCGCACAAAATTGTGGTAGGACAGACGAGCGCCGCTTGCTTGCCGTCTAAAACGGCTTTGAATACCGCTCTGAACGCAACTTCCGTCTTGCCGAAGCCGACGTCGCCGCAAAGCAGCCTATCCATTACCTTTTGGCTCTCCATATCCGCCTTTATCTCGGCGATAGACTGCAGTTGATCTTCTGTCGGCTCGAACTCGAACGCCTCGTCGAACTCGGCGCTCAATTCCGTATCGGGCGAGAACGCAAACCCCTTTTTCTCCGCCCTTGCGGCGTAGAGTTTTTTGAGGTTTATGGTCATCTGCGAGATAGAGGCTCTCACCCTCTCCTTTATCCTGTCGAATTCCTTGCCGCCTATCTTGTTGAGTGTGGGCTTATCGCCGCCGACGTATTTGGTAAGTTTATCCATGTCGTCGACGCCGACGTAAAGCACGTCGCCGCCGAGGTATTCGACCGCAACGTAATCTTTACTGCCCTCTTGCGTCGTTATTCTCTGAACGCCCCTCACATAGCCCACGCCGTGGACCTCGTGAACGGCAAAATCGCCGGCTTCGGGGGCTTGGAAGAGATCGCCTCTCCGCTTTTTTATCCTCTTTTCTCTGTTGCCTTCGAGATAGACGTCAGCCGTGCCGACTACGACTATCTTTGCGGAATGATATATAAGCCCCGTGGGGAGAAAATACGATGTTACCACAACCGTCTTGGGGACAGATTCCGCCGTGTCGGACAATATGGACGAAATGCCGTTTTCGGAGAGATTTTCGACCATTTTATCCGCCCTTGCGGAGTTTCCGCAGCATATGATCACGCTGTAACCGCCGTATTTCCAGTTCGAAACGTCGGTAAAGAGCGTTTCGGGCTTGACGGAATATCTCGCTATCGGAGAACATTTTATCGAAAACGTCTTTAACGGGTTGAAGAAATTTATCGCCGTCGTTATGTTTTGAAGTGCGACGTTTCTCTTCTTCGCCAGACGAGCGGTAAGCTTACCGCTGTCGGTCAGTTGGTTTATCGTAAAGTCGAACGCCTTGCCGTTTTTGGAAAGATTTAAACAGCGCTCGGTATGCTCTTTGACGACGGCGGACATAACGCCCTCTATCATCTTGCACTCGTCGTACACGACGACCGTATCGTCGGGCATAAACGAGATAAAATCGTCGGTAACGGACGGTAAAATCGGCATTACGAACTGAAAACTGTCGTCGACGGCGTTTTCGTCGAGCTTTTCGGAAATTTCTTTCGCAATGAGCCTTGCGTCGTCCTTGACGGCGAGCGTTTTAAACTTTAAAATCGACTGTTTAAGCCGCTCTTTTATATCTTCCTTAACGTCGTCGTCTATAATGATATCGGTCGCCGCAACGACGGAAAACTCCTTGACGTTCTGCTTTTCGTCACGGTCGTCGGCGTCGAATTGTTTTATCGTTTCGACCTCGTCGCCGAAGAGGTCTACCCTATACGCCTTGTCGTCGTTTACGGGATATATCTCGAAAACGTCGCCACGCATGGCGAAAGTCGCCTTGCTTTCGGCAAATTCCTCACGGCGATAGCCGACTTTTACGAGATATTCCGCCATTTCGTAGACGTCGAAAGTATCGCCCACCCTTATAGTTCTGCCCGAAATGTTCTTGGGGAATAATTGCAGAAGGCTTTCGGGCGTGGCGACGACGTATCTCGCTCCGCATGAAATTTTATATAACGCCGACAACCTGTTATACAAACTCGTCTTATCGAAAGAGGTCTTATATAAAAGAACGTCGTCTTTTGCCGGGAGATACACGACTTCTTCGCCCGCCATTGCCGAAAGTTCGGAAACGACTTCCTGAGCATAGACGGAATCTTTTACAATATATAATACGGGCAAACCGAAAGAGCAAGCTAAATGGCACTTCTCGGCAAACGTAACGCCGAAAACCGCAGCGGGTATTCCGCTGCGGACGCAATTTACGGCGTCATTTGCTTCGCCGGTGAATTTTGAAATAGAAAGATAATCTTTGAGCATCTGATTTAACCGTTGAATTTACACATTACGCTGTCGACGGTAGCGCCCCTTATAAGCATATCGGCGGCGTCTACCGCCTTGTTTACCGACACTTTAAAGCGTGGCTCGTCGTCTTTTTTGACGTCGGAGAGAACGTAGTTTATAATGTCGTATTCGCCCTCGGGCTTGGTGCCTATCCTTATCCTCGGAAAGTTTTGCGAGCCGAGGCATTGAACAATGCTCCTCATTCCGTTATGCGTGCCGGCTGAACCCGACGGGCGAAGGCGCATACTGCCTATCGCAATGTCGAGGTCGTCGTATATAATAATGATATTTTCGGTAGGTATCTTATAGAACGAGGCGACGGCGGCGACGCTTTCGCCGCTTAAATTCATAAACGTCTGCGGCTTTAAAAATATCACTTTTTCGCCGTCGATATTCTTCTCGCCGTATTCGCCTTTAAAGCCCTTTTTATTGAACGAAACGCCGTTTTTTTCTGCGAGAAGCTCCACCGCCATAAAGCCTAAGTTGTGAAGATTTTTAAGATATTTAAGCCCCGGATTTCCCAAACCCGCAACGAGATACATCTATATTTCTCCTTTAATAAACACGGCGGGGTAAAAACTCCGCCGCATTAAGTGTTATGATTTTATTTGTCGTAGAT
>CACXDQ010000020.1 GCA_902766475.1 uncultured Eubacteriales bacterium | reverse complement strand
CATCGTCTGCACCTGACCGCCGAACAGCATGCCCATCAGTATCGTTTCTATAACGTCGTCGTAATGATGCCCGAGGGCGATTTTATTGCAGCCGAGTTCCTTCGCCTTGGCGTAGAGATGCCCCCTTCTCATTCTCGCACAGATATAGCACGGCGATTTTTCTATCGTGAACACGTTGTCGAAAATGTCCGTTTCGAAAATCGTTATAGGTATGCCGAGGAGCTTGGCGTTTTTCTCTATTATCTCACGGTTTTCCTTGCTGTAACCGGGGTCCATCACCAAAAATACAAGCTCGAAAGGAAATTTGTCGTGCCGTTTGAGTTCCTGAAAGAGCTTCGCCATCAGCATTGAGTCCTTTCCGCCCGAAATGCACACCGCAACCTTGTCGTTGGGCTTTAAAAGCCCGTAAGTAACTATCCCTTTGGCGAATTTTGAGAAGATATTTCTGTGGAATTTTGTCCTTATGCTGTTTTCTATCTTCTCCGCCTCGCCGCCGCCCGTCATGTCGGCGGCGAGGCGGTTTCTCAGCCATTCGACGTAGCCGCCCTTCAAGCTCACGGCGTTATACCCCTTTGCTTTGAGGTTTTCCGAAACTTCGAGGCTCAATTCTCCCGTTCTGCAACACAGCACGACGAGCTTGTCTTTTGCAAGCTCCCTTTCGTATATCTCGCTTTCGGGAATATTTATCGCCCCCGAAATGTGTCCGTAATTATACGCCGAGCTTTCCCGAACGTCTATTAAAAGATATTCGTCGGCGCTTAGTTTTATTAAATCTTCGTAAATTATCTCTTCCATTGTCAGATTATATAGTCATAGCCGTCTTTATTCATGAGGTCGGCTATCGTAATGTTGTCAAAATAGTCGTTTACGAGCTTATACAGCCCCGTCCAAAGAGAAATCGTCCTGCATTGAGCCGCTCTCTCGCACGGCTGACCGCCCACGCACCCGACGGGCGCAAGGTCGCCCTCGGTAATTCTTAAAATGTCGCCCACCGTATAATTTTCGGGCGGTTTTTTGAGCTTGTAACCGCCGCCCTTGCCGTGCATGCCGTCTATAAGCCCGGCTTTGGATAGGTCGCTCATAATGCTTTCGAGGTATTTTTTGGAAATATCCTGCCTCGCCGCCATGTCTTTGAGCGGAATATACTCTCCGCCGAAATGTTCGGCAAGGTCTACCATTGCCCTCACGGCGTATCTGCCCCTCGTCGAAATTTTCATGATTTCCCCTCGCCCCTTAATGCGATGTCCTTTACGACCTCGCCGGCAATTATAAGCCCGACGACGGACGGCACGAACGCCACGCTACCGGGTATATCTCGCCTTTCGGTACATTTTCTCTGCGTTCCCTTAGGGCAAATACAGTTGTTTCGGCAACTGCTTTCCCCCTCGTCGAGCGGTCTTATCGGCTCTTCTTCGGAATATACAACTTTGAGTTTCTTGATTCCCCTCTTTCTCAGCTCTCTGCGCATGGTTTTGGCGAGCGGACAGACCGAAGTCTTATAGATGTCCGCAACCTTGAACGCCGTCGGGTCGAGCTTGTTGCCGGCGCCCATCGAGCTTATGACCGGCGTTCCGCACTCTTCGGCTTTAACGACTATCGAGATCTTGCCCGTAACGGTATCTATTGCGTCCACGACGTAATCGTATTTTGAAAAGTCGAACATATCGGCTGTTTCGGGCAGATAAAAGGTCTTGAACTTCGTTACGGCGCAATCGGGGTTTATGTCCTTTATCCTCTCTTCCGCAACGTCCACCTTGTATTTGCCGACCGTCTTTGTCGTCGCAATTATCTGTCTGTTGATGTTGGTAAGGCAAACCTTGTCGTCGTCGACGACGTCTATCGCCCCCACGCCGGAACGTGCGAGCGCCTCAACGACGTAACCGCCCACGCCGCCCACGCCGAATACTATGACGTGCGCCGCTTTGAGCTTTTCGAGCGCATTTTTACCGAGCAGAAGCTCCGTCCTTGAAAACTTTCCGAGCATTTGATTTACCCCTTAACTTAGTAGGTAATTACAATTATAAACGCATAGCCGTTTTTTGTCAATTATATTATATAAAAAAGTCGGACAAATTGCCCCAATGCCTTACCGCTGCCGTCGCCCTGAGCATAGCCGTCCAACACCCACCACAACTGTCATTTCGACCCCTTTTCCCTTATTGTCATTCTGTCCCCTTTCCCCTTATTGTCAT
>CACXDQ010000019.1 GCA_902766475.1 uncultured Eubacteriales bacterium | reverse complement strand
TTTTCTTCTTTTTGGTCATGGTTTTGCTCCTTTTATAAAAAATTTATTCTGCCAAAATTTGAATTTTATCGCAATCAACGCCCAAAACGACCGTCGCTGCGTCTAAAATATTCATTTTAACCATAATGTTATCTGCGCCCTTTGCAACAATAAGTACACCGGCTATTTCCGGATAGACACTTTTAAGCGTTACGGGTTTGCCGCCCACAGTTATAGCCGATTCGGTAACGGTTGTCTTTCCGTTTTCGGTTATGGTTTTTCTATCGACCGCAAGCTCGGAAGAAATGCCGGATTTTACGGTAATCACGACCGAAACGTTTCCGACCCCCTCGATTTTTTTAAGCGAGTTTTCAAGCTTTTGTTCAAGCGTTTTGACGTAAGCTTCCGTTTCGTCGTAACTCTCTTCGGTTTTACTGCCGAACGATGAAAACATTATAAAAACTATAATTATCGCTAAAACGGCAATGAGGATATATTCCGTCTTAATTTTCTTTAATCCGCTCAATTTATCAAACATAGACCTCGACCTTTTCGTATGGCACGCCGATAAGCGAAGATATGTAAGTGCGAATTACATTACTATTTATATGCTCGCTTTTTTCGTCGATAACCAAATTACTCAAATAAATATCAACTTTCTCGATTTTGTTTCCGCTCGTTTCGACAACAACTTTTTCCGCAATCAAATTATCGTCAAAAAGCGCCTTTTTATATGTGTTTTCGTAATATTTTTCAATTTCTTCGTCAACCGCGGAAATCGTGGGAACACTTCTCGGATCGGAAATATCGAAATCAAAATCAAACATGCCCGAAATATCCGTTTTCATGATCGGCGCAACCATTACGCCTATAAATACGACGGACACAACAAACGATATAACGCCTTTAAGCTTACCTTTCGGTATAACCAATTCTATAACGGAAATACAGACGGCTGAGATAAGCACAGAGATAATATAACCGCTCATAGTATCGCCTGCGAAGAAATTAAAATGAGGATCATCATAACTATACCCATAAACGCAACGATCAAAATCGAAGCGATAAGATAATTGACGGTAGAACTAACCTTATCGATAAACGATATAGCTCTCGCATCTCCTATGGGTTCAGCGACTGCGGATATAAGCTTTAACGCAAACGAAACGGCAATAAGCTCGATTATCGGCACTATAACTATACCGGCGATTGCTATAAGCGAATATATGCCCACGGCGTTTTTAATAAGTATTGCGGAAGCGATAATAATATCCACACCGTCTTTAAGTATTCCGCCGACGATGGGAACGGAACTGTTTACGGCATATTTCACAGCCTTTACGGAAATGCCGTCGAACGCTCCCGAAACTATTCCCCTCGCAGTGATAAAAACGGAGAATATAACCGCCAAAAGACCGAAAGTCCATTTTATAAAACCCGCCAAAAACCCATATAAATTCGTGAGTTTTAAAGATGAATTTATATTTGACACAACGTTTACCACAAGCATTGAAACTATGATCGGAAAGATGACGTTTTCAATAAAAACCGTTGTGAGCCCGGTGGTAAAAACGCTCGCCGGATTATACAGTGCAACAGAGGTTTGCTGTCCCGTCGCCGCCATTAAAGCAAGAACTATCGGCATTACGCCTTCAATTAGACCCGACGTTTTATCTATCGTCTGTTTTGCGCTTAAAACAAGCGAATAAACTATCGCTCCTACAATACAGATCGCACTCGAATATATAGCAAAATGCACTATCTCTCCTACACCGCTATTTCCGACAGGTTTTATAGCGTCGATTATACCGCCCGCAACGAGCAATATAATCAGCGAGATAAAAATCGGCAGCTTATCCTTTACGGTTACGCCGAGCAAATTTAAAACATAAGTAAAAACAGATGAAAAATCTCCTATTCCTTCTCCGCTCATAAGAAGTTTAAGGCTGTCTTTTATATTGCCGTTATCCGGAAATAACGTGCTTGGAATTTCACTTAAATATTTTTCAAAATCTTCAAAGTCGATATTGTCTAAAATGTTATCGACGGTTTTATTTATTTCCTGCTTATCGTCGTCGCCACTTTCGGCATTTGCGGTTATGCCGACGAACGCAATATTTATCAAAACGAGGAATAATATAATTAAAATTTTTCTTTTCATACCATGTTTACTACCGTTTCGATAAGCTGTTTAATGATAGGCGCCGACATTAAAAGAATCAAAATTTTGCCCGCAAAGGTTATCTTATCTGAGATATTTTTAACGCCGAAGTCGTCTGTCAGAGAAACCGTAAATTCGATGAGATAAGCGATTGCGATAATTTTTATCACGATTTTAAAAACACTTTTATCTATTGAGCTTTTCTCGAATAATTCTCTGAAAAAAGAAACGAATTCCACAACGTAATCTACCGTCATGGTAAGAAGCAATATTCCGGCGCAAACACTTGCGAGCATCGTCATTTCGGAATTTATCGAACGAAGATATACGATAAGTATTGCCGAAACGACGCCGACGGCAACTATTTTAAAAATTTCCATTTGCTAATAGAGGTTAAAAATGTCTTTTATAGAAGAAAAAAGTTCGCTAACCATGCCTATTACCATAGTCAGAACTATTATCAGCCCGGCTAAACTTACAAGCGTGGCTATATCGTCCCTATCCGACTTTTTAAGTATCTGACAGATAACAGTGATAAGTATGCCGATAGCTGCAATTTTAAAAATAATATCAACGCTCATAATATCAGAATAAAGACGACTATGCCGAGCGTAAAACCAAGTTTTGGTCCGAGAGATAAAAATTTCTTAGTCTTTTCCTCGCTTGCTTTAACGATTTCGGCAAATTCTTCTCCTTTTTGTTTTAAATAGTCTGTTTCCGTAATTGAGGAATATTTCCCGATTTCTCCGAAATAGACCTCTATTTCCCTTCTCTCGCCGTCTTTTAAATATCTTCTGTCGATAATAGTTTCCTTTCCATTGAAGAATCTTTCCTTTACGTACTTTAAACAGTCGTTAAAATCTTCAAAATAATAGTTCTTATCAAATGCCTCCGCAACGCCGTTACGTTTAAAAGACAAATCTTTCAAAAGTGTGGAATTAAACTCGCATAACGATTTATAAAACGACAGTCTGTCCGAATGGCTTTTAACAGCTTTTCGACCTAAGATCGTCGATATTATCGTAATAAGTATGCCCGAAACTATTTTCAGCATATTAATTTACCGCCGTCAAAAATATAAACTTTTTTCGGTATAAAATCTTTTAATTCCAATATTATATCGAAGATGCCGCTCTTTATTATCTCGTTAAACTCGCTTTTATTTTGCAAATCTTTAAGATTATTGCCGTGAATAGTCGCAATCGTCTTGACGCCGGACGCCGCCGCAAAGATAACGCCTTTAACGTCGTTATCGTCCATAAGCTCATCGCAGACGATAACTTTGGGGTTAAGCGCTCTTACGCCGTTATAAAAGCCGAAACGTTTATCGCAATATCTCATTATATCGCTGTTTTTACCGAGGTCGAATTTACCGCTTGCCGAAAGCTCGTCACGCTCGTCCACAAACAAAACGTCGGTTTTCTTCTCATCGCTTATAAGTCTGCCGAGTTCTCTGATAAAAGTCGTCTTTCCTCCGAACGGCGGCGATACGACCAAACAGCTTTTAATGCTATCGGTATAATATTTATCAAAAAATGATTGCAAAAAACCTTTAATTTGTTTGGGTATTCTGATAACGAGCGATGATATATCTTTTATCGTTTGCACTTTTCCACCGACGCCTATAACGCATTTTCCGCAAATTCCTACCCTTTCACCGTCATTTGACGTTATATAACCCTGTTTAATGCTCTCTTCGGCGCAAAAAACGGAAAAATTACATAATCTCAACACGATGTTTTCAACATCGGCTATGTCGGGGATATAAGTTAATTGACTTTCGGATAATTTGCGATAATTGTCAAAATAAGATATAAAAACACCCTTTGCCGCTCTGACTCTTATTTCGGTCAAATTATCGTAATTCGTAAAAGAAAAGATTTCATTTTTTATTTTGTCGCCGAGATATTCAAGCATAACTTGTCCTACGATATATGTTATTCTTGATTTTTTTGTAATAGAACAAAGAAAAAGAATAAAAAATAAACGGACGTAAAAGTCCGTTTATCATGTAGATTTTAATTATAAATAAGCTTCAAGACGGTATATCGGTAAACCTTTGGAAATAAAAAGTTTCTCGTATTCTGTTTCGATATTGTCTTTAAAGTCGCTATTTTGGAGATCGAGTGAAATGTTTTTGAGCTTAAAGCCGTTTTCGGAAAGCGATTGCAAGGAAAACTCAAAAAATCTCATATTGTCCGTCTTTAAATGTATTTCACCGTTTTCGGATAAAAGATATTTATAAACTTTTAAGAAGTTTTTATATGTAAAACGTCTGTTTTTATATGTATGCTTCGGATACGGGCAAGAAAAATTTAAAAATATCCTTTCAATTTTACCTTTTTGTATGTAATAAGGCAGATTTTCGACAGCGCAATTCAAAAACATACAGTTATCCGGATCTGTTTCGGCGGCTTTTTCGCACGCCTCGATAATAACGTTGCTTATCTTTTCAACGCCGATAACGTTTACTTCTTTATTTCGCTTAGCTGTTTCGAGCGAAAAGCCGCCTTTTCCGCAACCCAAGTCAAGCCATATGGGGTTGTCGTTGCCGAAAACCTTACGAAAATCAATTAAATTAAACCTCTCTGAATGCTCTTTTTGATAAAAGTCAGCCGTTTCGACAAACAGCAAATGTCTGTCGCAAGAAGAAATTCTTTCGTCGAGGTTTTTCTTTCTCCTCATTCTCATATCAGTTTTTTATCTTACTTTTATTTTCGCTTTCTATAAACGTTTTCTTCGATTCGCTCTTATATTTTTTAGGATCGAAACTGAGTATCGGCATCTCGAAATCAACTTCGCTGCCATCAAATGGAGTTTCACGCTCGTCGCTTTCGACGCCGAATGTTGTATTTAACACCTTCAATTCGTCGTTGTATGAAGATAAACAAGTAAAAATATCTCTCTTTATCCTGTCGACCACTTCTTTTTTAAGCCTTTCTATCTCATCTTTTTTTGAAGAAAGTATCTTTTCTATCTGTATTGCGCCGTCGTTTAGCTTATCTCTGTGATCTTTAAGCCTGTTCTGCAATGTAATATTTAAAGTAGACACCTCACCCATCGATTTTTTAAGCTCGCCCTTAATGCGTTCCGTTTCACCCTCGTCGGCATTTTTTAAGCTGTCTTTAAGTAAGACAAGTTGTCTTTGAACAGACTGATATTTTTCTTCATGGATAAAATCTTCCCTTATCCTATCCATATCTTTTTTAACTTTATTCAGCTCTTCTATCTTATCGTACAGATCGACGCCCAAAATGTCCTTCGTTTCGTTTATGACGTCGTTTTTAATTTCGTCTAAAATGTCGGAAAGCAAATCGAGATACTTATCTTTCAAGTCTTGTTTAAGCTCTTTATAGCTCTCGTCGATATTGTCCGTAACGAGTTCTTTATCGTCCATTATTTTACCTATTAAACGTTCTTCAAATAATTTATTTCATCTAGCGTAAGCTTTCTCGTTTCGCCTCTGTCAAGTCCGCTGAGCGACAGATCGCCTATCTTTATCCTCTTCAAAAACTCAACGTTTTTTCCGATAGATTCAAACATTTTACGGACTTCTCTGTTTCTTCCTTCCGTAATCGTAATATGTATTTTAGTAAATTCGTGCGTTCTTGCGATAAGCTTTATCGTACATTTCTTTGTCATTCTGCCGTCTATCTCAACGCCTAAGCGCACTTTGTCTAAAAGCTTGTCGTCGACCTCTCCCTCGATCTTTACGAGATAGGTTTTAGGCACTTCGTTTCTCGGATGAGTAAGCCTGTTTGCAAGATCGCCGTCGTTTGTAAATATCAAAAGCCCTTCCGAATCATAGTCAAGCCTGCCGACGGGGAAAACCCTTGCGGACATAGGCGGTAAATAGTCCATAACCGTCTTTCTGTCCTTGTCGTCTTTGACCGTGCAGACGCAGCCTTTTGGCTTATTCATTATATAATAGTCGAATTTATTTACTCTTCCGACCTTTTTCCCGTCGACGGTAACGTGATCCGAATTTTCGTCTATCTCCGTACCTAAACCGCAAACCTTGCCGTTTACTTTAACTCTTTTCTCCTCGATTATCTTATCGCAAGCCCTTCTGCTCGCTATACCGCATTCCGCCAAATATTTGTTTAATCTCATTTTTGTTATTCCTTATTTCTATTCAACTATAAGTGTATAGATTTTTTCGGAAAAAATCAACTGTTTTTTACAAAAAATTTTAATATCGCCCACTGTTTGCGAATTTTTCACGCTTATCGGAAGTTTTTCAGGCAATGATAACTCAACTTCATAGGTTTCGCCGTTCTTTAAAGGATAATAAAAATCTTCGTCGATTTTAAGCTTTATAAATCTTTCGTTTCCGTCTGTCGGCAGACAATAATCAAACTTTTCGGCGTCGATAATTTTAGTCATTGTAAAGCTATTAAAAGCGTTATCCAAAAGCTCTTTCGATCTCTCGAACATCTCAGGGCTGTCAAGCACTACGCACACAACTTCCATTCCGTTACGCATTGCGGATGAAACAAGACATCTTCCGGCTTTGACCGTGTACCCCGTCTTGACGCCGTTTGCGCCATCGTATTCTTTAAGCATTTTATTTTTGTTTGTCCACAAAATTTTTCTGCCCTCACTAAGTTCCATAGCCGTATAAGATGTAGATGAAACGATTTTTTTGAAAACTTCGTTTTTCATAGCCGCTATCGCAATTTTTACAAGATCTTCAGCCGTTGTATAATGATCGTTATCGGGCAGCCCATGTGGGTTTTTAAAGTTAGAGTTATTTGCTCCGCATGCCCTTGCCTCTTCGTTCATCTTTTCGACGAACTTATCAATACTCCCCGAAATATACACAGCCAACGTTTCGGCGCAATCATTACCCGACCTGAGCATAAGCCCGTACAGTAAATCTATTACCGTAAATTTATCGCCCGCTTTGAGATACACGCTACTGCCCTCTACGCCTACGGTTTTATCCGTAACGCAAACAACGTCGTTTAAATCTTTGCAGTTGTTTATCACGGTTAGCGCAGTCAAAATCTTAGTAGTGCTTGCCATTGGTAGACGTGCGTTTTCGTTATGACAATATAAGTTTCTCCCCGAACTTACTTCAAACACGGCTTCGGCTTCGGAAAGAGTATATGCGTTCGCTTCAATTAGGCGGTTATAGGTAAAAACAGACAAAAAAGCACAAAAAATTACGACAAAGACGTTTAAAAGCTTATTCTTCATCTTCTTTTTTCAGCCCTCTCAAAAACTCTTCGACAGAATCGAACATTCTGTCATAAACGTCGTTGGCAACGTTTATAAGCTTCATTCCGCTTCCGTCGTCAACCAAAAAACCTGCCGGCTTCATAGATATTACGGCTCCGTTTCCACCGGCAAAAGGCATGGAGAGGTCCTTGGCAAAAGACTTGACTTTTCCGTATTCTCCCCCTCCCGTCAAAAAGCCCATGGTAACCTTTGAAATAGGAATGATAACCGTGCCGTCGTCCGAAGTAAACGGCTTACCTACTATCGTATTGGCGTCAACGAGCGAACTTAAATTGTCGATAGCCGCCGACATCATATCCTTTATTTTATTTTCCGAATTTTCTTTTTGCATAAAATAAAATACCCCCGACGATTTTGCTCAGCAATATTTCCGTAACGACTAAGAAATTAAACGCAAACATCACGTCGCTTATCATTGCATTAAAATTTTCGTCGTTAAAAATCACGTCGAAGCGAAAATCGAGATATACCATCTCTTCTTTCAAAATCGAATATACGGGTGCGGAAATTATATTTATAGCCGAAGCTATTATGAAATTTCTCTCGCTCAGTTCCCCTAAAATAAGTTTGTTTTTAACTGTAAGGAATTCGACTTTAAGAAAGTTTTTACTGCTTATATTGCTTAAAAAGAACTTTTTAAGCTCTACGGCGTGCGCTTTTTTATCGCAATAGTTTACGACGGCAAATTTCCCGCTTACCGAAACGTAGCCCGAATTTACCCTTATTTTCCCGAAAAGGAATATAGAATAATAT
>CACXDQ010000018.1 GCA_902766475.1 uncultured Eubacteriales bacterium | reverse complement strand
TCGCAAGTCGCATTTTTAACGATAGGCAACGACCTCACTATTTCCATGGCGGCGGAAGCCGGGCAACTCGAATTGAACGCTTTCGAGCCGGTAATATTCTATAAATTGTTTGAGTCGGTAACGTGCCTTACCAATGCGATAAAAACCCTTCACGACAACTGTATCGTGGGCATAATCGCAAATAAAGAGCATTGCGAGGATCTCGTTTACGGAAGCGTGGGCGTGGTTACGGCGCTCTGTCCGTACCTCGGCTACAAGAAGTCGGCGGAGCTTGCAAAGGAAGCCCTCAAAAAGAACGTGAGGGTAAAGGACCTCATCTTGGAATACGGGCTTATGGAAGAGGACAAGCTCGATAAGATACTCGATCCTTACGCAATGACGGAAAACAAGTGAAATTAAATCAAGTGAAATTAAATATTGACAACTCGCCTTATTCGTGATATAATAAGATTAAGCAAAGGTATAATGTGCCGTTTTGCTTATAAAGTATCGCTATAAGGCGAGTTTTTACAAGGAGAAAATGAGAATATGGGTAAAAGATTGACTGCCGCAATTTTCAACATAATAATAGTTATGGTAAGTCTTGCGGCGATTGTAGGGTATTTTATTTTTCCGTTTTTCAGAATGACTTCGTCTATCACGTTTACGGAAGAATTTTCAGATTATCTCTACACGCAGTTTGAAAACAATTATAAGCAAGACGGCGAGGGAGAGGAAGAGTCGGACGTGGACGTGAAGCAGATCGTGCATGACCTTTTGGAAGAGCTTAAAAAGGAGAAATTCACCCTTTCCTTTACGCTCGAATTTCAAACTTCCGATTTTATCAACGGGCTTATGACGAGAGATCCGTCCGTCATTTCGAGAATAGTCGAAAAGGCGGTAGACAAGGCGGTAGACGACCTTACCGAAACGATAAATAAGGTAATGAAGCCCGTCGCAAAAGCCGTTATAAAAGGCGTTGCGACGATCACGATAAGACAGTCGCTTTCGGAATCGGGCGAGAACTATGCCGAAGTGCTTGTCGAGATAGGTATCGACGACGAGTATTTGGACGAAAATATAGATAAGATTCTCGATGCGTTGCTTGCGGACGAGGCAACCGTCGAAACGATTACCGACGAGGTGATGGACGTTATCGACGATGTGTACGACAAACTCAAAGAAAGCAAGTATGCCGAAGAGCTTAGCGGAGAACTCACCGAAGAGGACAAACGGCAGATAAGGGAAAAGGTCGAAGACGTTCTCACTAATTTTTCCGACGAAAACGGCAATATCGATGTCGAATCCGTGATTGCAAAATTTTTAAAAGAAGGCGGCTTGGATATAAACAAGACCACCGAGGGCGAGAAAGAAAAAGAAGTCGAAACGACGGCATCGCTTGAAAGAGCGCCGAAACTCCGCAAGATGATAACCGCATACGCCGAAGAGGGCGAAAGTGCGGGCGAAACGCAGGAAACAGAGAGTGCGGAGAGCGCCGACAGCGCCGAAAGCGCCGAAAGCGGTGAAAACGGTAAAAGCGAAGATTCCGTCGAGGAGATAAAGGCGGCTATAAAGAATTTAATAATGAACTCCGTAAACGAAAATTCGACGTATATAATGTACGGCATAATGGGTATCGGCGGACTTATCGTATTTACCTTTTTAACTTGGGCGTATCTCATTATCAAGATAATTTTCAAGGCATTCATGAAAAACCCGTGCATCAAGCTCAAACTTCCCATGTGGCTCGGCTGGATACCTTTCGAGACGTTTATGCTCACCCCATCGCTTCTTGTTTTAGCACTTTCAAAGTTCGATATATTCGCACTTTTCGGCGCTACGGCTCCAGAGGGGTTTGCGGCGATAATGGGTGCGGTAAGCGTTAAATTCTTCTCGGGCGGAATAGTTTCTTTCATAGCCATGATAGCGCTCTTCGTGATATGGCTTTTCTACAGACCGCTCCGCAACTCCTTTAAACAGCAAAAGAAAGAGCAGTAAAACGGTGCGCTCGGTCGACTTTAAGTCGGCCGAGCGCATTTTTTTTGTCTATTATGAAAAATATTATTTAAAACTGTTGACATAGTTTTATAATACTTGTAAAATTATAATATCTTTTTTATTATAATTATTTAAAACATGGAGAAGTATGAAAAAGATCAAGATAATAACCGATTCCAATTCGGGATTAACGCAAGAAGAGGGGGAAGGGCTCGGCGTTTTCGTTATACCCATGCCCTTCACGGTCAACGGCGAAGAGTTTGAGGAAGGTATAAGTATAACTCAAGCCGAGTTTTACGAGAAGTTAAAGGGTGGTGCGGACGTCAAAACATCGCAGCCGTCCGAAGTGTATCTCGAAAATCTGTGGGAAGATCTCCTCAAAGATTTCGACGAAATAGTCTATATCCCGATGTCGGGAGGTCTTAGCAGTAGTTGCGAAAACGCAAAGAGATACGCCGAGAAGTTCGGTGCAAAGGTGGAAGTTGTAGACAACAGGCGCATTTCCGTCGGGCAGAAAGAGAGCGTTTACGAGGCTGTAGAGCTTGTCAAACTCGGTAAGACAGCCGCCGAGATAAAGGAATATCTCGAAAAGACGGGCAAAACGGCTTCCATCTACATAATGCTCGACACCTTAAAATACATTAAAAAGGGCGGGAGGATCTCGCCGGCGGCGGCGCTTATAGGCGATATGCTACGTTTAAAACCCATTTTATACACGAGAGGGGATAAGTTTGAAAAATTCGGTCAGGCAATGTCTTTGGGGCAAGCCAAAACTCTCATGATAAAAAAGATAAGGGAAGAGGTCGAGGGCGAATTCCGTGAAGAATACGATAGTGGAAAGATGGTGGTTTCCGTCGCTCACACCCAAAACGAGGAAGAGGCGCTGAGGTTTAAAGAGCTTATTTTAAAACAGCTCCCCGGGCTTACGTTCAGATTTGTCGATCCGCTTTCACTTAGCGTTGCGTGCCATATAGGCGCCGGGGCGCTCGCAATAAGCATTTGCGTCGATAACTACTTGAACTGAAATAATTATTTAAAGGTCGGTCTATGGTTTTCGGTAAATATCTCAATAAATATTATCTTAAATACTTGTATCTGTTCGTCATCGGGATAATTACGCTCATCGTCATAGACTACGTTCAGCTCCTTATCCCGAAGATATACAAGACACTTCTTCTCGGTATAAACACCGGTTTTGCGGACGAAGAGGGGCTTAGGGTATTCGATACGGAAGTGCTTTTAAACGATATATGCCTTCCGATGCTGATAATTATCGCAATGCTTCTCGTCGGCAGATTTCTGTGGAGGATCTGCTTTTTCGGAGCGAGCGTCAAAACGCAGGAAAATCTTCAAAGAGAGATGTTCGACAGAGTGAGAGATCTCTCTCAGGAATTTTATTCTCAAAACAAAGTCGGCTCGCTGATGTCGCTTTTTACAAACGACGTCGCCACGATAGAGGAATGTTTCGGTTGGGGCGTAATGATGTTCGTCGACGCAACCGTTTTGGGCGTGCTGTCGGCGTACAAGATGTTTTCGGTTCAGCCCCTCCTCGCACTTTTATGCTTGATACCGATGGCGGCGCTGGGCGTCGTGGGCGCAATATTAAACAAATATATGATGAAAAAGTGGGAGCTTAAAGAAGAGGCGTTCTCCAAAATCTCCGACTTTGCGCAAGAGTGTTTTTCGGGGCTGAGCGTAATAAAGGCATACGTCAAGGAAGGGGTTGAACTCTGGAATTTTAAAAAGCTCAACTTAAACAACGAAAAGGCTAACGTGGACTTTGCGAAGATGTCCGTCGCCCTAAGGGTTGCGGTAACGCTTTTTGTGGAGTCCGTTATCTGCATAATCATGGGCTTCGGCGGTTATCTCGTATGGCAAAAGAACATTTCGGCGGAATCTCTCCTTGAATTTATAGGCTATTTTGAATCGATAATATGGCCGATTATGGCTGTTTCCGAGCTTATAGACATGCATTCGAGGGGCAAGGCGTCCCTCGGCAGAATAACCGAACTTCTCGACGCCGTTCCGACGGTAAAGGACAGAGATGGGGCGGTCGACGCCGGCGAGCTTTTTGGCGGGATAACCTTTAAAAATCTTTCCTTTACATATCCGCAAGGCAAGCGCATTATTTTAAATAACGTTTCGTTCGATATAAAAGCGGGCGAAAATATAGGTATTATCGGCAAGATAGGCAGCGGGAAAAGCACTATGACCGACCTCATCACGAGGACTTATAACGTAGAGGACGGAACTCTTTTTCTCGACGGAAAAGACGTAAACGGGCTTACGATAGAGTCGGTAAGGCGAAATATAGCTTACGTTCCGCAAGATAATTTTCTCTTTTCCGACACGATAAAGAACAACATAGCCTTTGCGACGGATTTCCCCGACGACGACGGCGTAAAAAGAGCCGCTCGGCTCGCTTGCGTTGCGGACGATATAGAGAAATTCCCCGACGGTTACGACACCGTTTTAGGCGAAAGAGGCGTTACCGTTTCTGGCGGTCAGAAACAGAGGATATCCATTGCGAGGGCGATACTTAAAGACGCTCCGATTCTCATTTTGGACGACTCCGTTTCCGCCGTCGATACCGAAACCGAAAAGACCATACTCGATAATTTAAGGCAAACTAGAAAGGGCAAGACCACTATTATAATCGCTCACAGAGTTACGACGGTGGAGCGGCTCGACAGAATAATGTTTTTAAGCGGCGGCGAGGTAGCGGCGTTCGGCACGCATGAAGAGCTTATTTCAAGTTGCCCGGAATACGCCTCTTTGGTAGAGCTTCAGAAACTCGAAGATAAGGAGGGTAACGGCTTATGAGAGAGTATTATCCCGTGCTTATCGTCGCCGCATTTATCTCGTTGACGGCGATTGCGTTTTTGATAGCGTTTCTCTTCGTAAAGGGCAAGAAAGAGGCGTTCGGTTTTGAGAGAAATATGCGAGATAGCGAACTTATACGAAGGCTTTTCGCTTATTCCAAACCCTATGCGAAGAGTTTTATCATCGTGTTTTTATTGATGCTCGTATCCATCGCTTACGACGTTGTTGCGCCGTATATGGTGGGGCTTGTCGAGGAGATGATAAAGGAAGATTTCGAGATGTGGCGGCTACTCGTATACGTCGCAATATATGCGGGCATACTCGTAGTTTCGCTCACTTGTACATATCTGCAATCGGTGATATTACAAAAGACGGGGCAGAAGATAATTTCAAAGATACGAGAGGACGCATTTTCGCATATAGAGGGCTTATCTCACGGACAGCTGAGCGAAATACCCGTCGGCAAGCTCGTTACGAGGGTGTCGAACGACGCCGAATCTCTTTCCAAAATGTTCACGAACGTAATAGTTACGCTCGTCAAAAATTCTTTCGTGATAGTCGGCGTTACGGTCGCAATGTTCCTTCTAAACGTCGAACTCGCCCTGCTCGTGATGTGTTTCGTGCCGTTTATCGTGTTTTTCACGGTGCTTTTCAGAAAGTTTTCGAGAATGGCTTACCGCAAGGAAAAGGAGAGCAACACCGATATAAACACCTTCTTATCCGAGAATCTGTCGGGCATAAAGATAACGCAAAACTTCAACCGCTCCGACAGAAAGAACGAGGAATTTGCCGTTAAAAGCGCAAGGCACGGCAAGGCTATGATGAATACCATCTTCGTTTTCAGCGTGTTCAGACCGGTCGTGTATATGCTCTATATATCGACGGTGCTCGTTTTGTTCTTCTTCGGCGCAAAGGGCTATCTTGACGGCGCAACGCTATTCGGAAATACCGTTACAAGCGGCGTCATCGTGTCGTTTTATATGTATATATCGAGATTTTTCGATCCCATACAGAACATTGCGGAACAGTTCAATATTATGCAGTCCGCATTTGCCTCGGCGGAAAAGATTTTTTCCGTTATGGATCTCGCACCTACCGTAACGGATACAGAGGGCGCAAGGGAGCTTGACGAGGTGAGGGGCGAGATAGAATTTAAGGACGTTTGGTTTGCCTATAACGACGACAACTGGGTTTTAAAAGGCGTTTCGTTCAAGGTAAACGCCGGCGAAACGGCGGCGTTCGTCGGGGCTACCGGCTCGGGCAAAACTACCATTTTAGCGCTTTTATGCCGCAATTACGACATTCAGAGAGGGGAGATACTCCTCGACGGGGAGAATATCAAAAATTATAAAATATCGTCTTTGAGGAAACATTTCGGGCAGATGCTGCAAGACGTCGTTCTGTTTGCCGGAACGGTGAGGAGCAATATCACGATGCACGGCGATTTTACCGAAGAGGAAATAGAACGGGCGTGCGCATACGTCAACGCCGACAAGCTCATCGAAAAGCTTCCCAACGGGCTTGACGAAGAGGTGAGGGAGAGGAGCAACAACTTCTCCGCAGGCGAAAGACAGCTTCTATCCTTTGCAAGAATGATAATTCACAAGCCCGAAATAATGATACTCGACGAGGCGACGGCAAACATAGACACCGAAACGGAAGTATTGATACAAAATTCGCTCGAAAAGCTCATGAAGATGGGCACGATGCTCATCGTCGCTCACAGGTTGTCGACAATTCAGCATTGCGACAAGATAATGGTCGTATATAACGGCGAGATAGTCGAGCAGGGCAATCATTACGAGCTTCTTAAAAAGAAGGGCAAATACTTCGAGCTTTACACAATTCAGCACGAAAAGGCGAAACTTATTAAATAAGCGCAAAAATTGCGGGGCTGCCGATAATATCGGCAGCCCCGCTTACGCTCTTTAAAATTATTTTTTAATCACGGATTTGACCGTTTCGACGGCGTTTTCTACCGTGAAACCGTATTTGACGAGAAGTTTGTCGAACGGCGCCGAAGCTCCGAATTCCGTCATGCCGATGACCTTTCCGTCAAGCCCGACGTACTTATACCAGCAGTCCGGCGTAGCGGCTTCGATGGCAACTCTCGCCCTGACTTTTTTGGGAAGAACTTCTTCCTTGTATTTCTTTGTCTGCTTGTCGAAAAGCTCCATACAGGGTACGGAAACAACTCTTACGTCTATTCCTTGCTCTTTGAGCGCAGCTTTCGTGTTCATCGCAAGCTCAACTTCCGAGCCGCTCGCCATTATAATTGCGTCGGGCACGGGCTTTTCGCTGTCCGCAAGAACGTATGCGCCTTTAAGCGAATTTTCCGAAGAATTTTCATATTGCGGAAGATTTTGTCTTGTAAGGATAAGGCAAACAGGACCTTTTCCGCTCAGTGCCTCTATCCAGCCGTAAGCCGTTTCCTTGCCGTCTGCGGGGCGGAACACCTTCATTCCGGGTATCGCCCTTAAACCGGCGAGCTGTTCGACGGGCTGATGCGTCGGTCCGTCCTCGCCTACGCCGATCGAATCGTGAGTGAGAATATAGGTGACGTTTTGCCCCATCATTGCGGAAAGGCGCATCGCATTTTTCATATAATCTGAAAATACGAAGAAGGTTGCGCAATAAACTTTCAATCCGCCGTGAACGCTCATACCGTTGCAGATAGCCGCCATTGCATGTTCTCTTATGCCGAAGTGAATATTTGTGCCGAGGCGGTTTTCGGAAGAGTAGTAACCTCTTTCCTTCATGTTCGATTTGTTTGACGGCGCAAGATCGGCGCTTCCGCCCATGAGGTTGGGAAGCTTAGCGGCTATTCTGTTGAGTACCGTAAAGCTCGTGTTTCTCGTTGCGTCGGCTTTTGGGAAATCAAAGAAAGATGCGTCCGCCGCAAAGTCGGGAAGTTTGCCGCTCATATAATCGTTATATCTCGCCGCAAGCTCGGGGTAGGCTTTTTTGTAAGAAGCGAACGTCGCCTTCCACTCTCTTTCGAGTTTTTTGCCCTTTCTTTTGTATTTTGCGAGGTGCTTTTGTACCTCTTCGGGAACGGTGAACGGCGGATAGTCATAGCCGAGGTTGGCTCTCAGCCCCTTAATGCCTTCTTCTCCGAGGGGTGCGCCGTGAACGGCGGCTGTGCCCTGCTTGGGCGAGCCGAAACCTATCGTCGTTTTTATAATTATAAGCGATGGTTTTTCAGTTTCTTTCTTTGCCTTTTTAATGGCGTTGGAAATGGCTTTCAGGTCGTTTCCGTCGTCGACTTTGATGACTTGCCAGCCCTGAGCCTTATGCCTTGCCCCGACGTCCTCGGTAAATGCGAGATCGGTGTCGCCTTCTATCGTAATGTTGTTTTTATCGTATAACACGATAAGTTTTCCGAGCTTTAACGTTCCGGCGAGCGATGCGGCTTCGTATTCGATGCCCTCTTGCATACAGCCGTCGCCGCAAAGAGCGTAGGTGTAGTGGTCTACTATCGGGAAGCCCTCTCTATTGAATTCAGCCGCAAGGTGGCTTTCGGCTATCGCCATGCCGACGGCGTTGGCGATGCCTTGTCCGAGCGGACCTGTGGAAATTTCAACGCCGGGCGTATTGCCGTATTCGGGGTGACCGGCGGTCTTTGAGCCGAGCTGACGGAACTGTTTGAGATCGTCCATCGAAACGTCGTATCCGAACATATGTAGAAGTGTGTATTGAAGCATCGATCCGTGCCCAGCCGACAAGACGAATCTGTCACGATTGTCGAATTTCGGGTTTTTGGGGTTAAATCTCATATGATCGGCAAAGAGAGCGTAAGCGATAGGTGCGCTGCCGAGCGGAAGCCCGGGGTGACCGGATTTTGCCTTTTCGATGCCTTCTGCGGAAATTACCCTCAACGTGTTTACAGCCAACTTATTAACGTCCATAAGATCTCCTTAAAAGCTAAGCATAGCTTATTATCTATTACATTATACCCCGAAAACCTTTTTTTTTCAAGTATTTGAATGGGCAAAAGTAAATATATCCAAAATACTTTTAAATGAAGAATTGACGAAATGCCCTCAATAATACTTTACTTTTTTATTATTATAGATTATAATATTACCATAGTTTATACGGGAGATTACGTTCAGATGTTAGTCAGAAACTTATTAGGTCTCAGATTTAAAGAAACACCCAAAGATTGCGTTATCGCAAGCCACGCCCTCATGATGAAGGGCGGTTACATGAAATATATGTGTAACGGAAGCTATTCTCTGTTCATGCCGGCGAGGAGAATAACGAGAAAGATAGAGAATATCATAAGGGAAGAGATGGATAAAATAGGCGGGCAGGAAGTGCTGTTTCCCGTCGTGATGCCGGCGAGCTTGTGGGAAGAGTCGGGCAGATATACGAGCATCGGCAGCGAGATGGCGAGATTTACCGACAGAAACAACGCCAAGATGGTGCTCGGCATGACGCACGAGGAAGCCGCCGTCCACCTTGCGAGAGATACGGCGCAGAGCTATACCGATTATCCGTTTATGATATATCAGATACAGACCAAGTTCCGTGACGAGCCGAGGGCGAGGGGCGGTCTTATAAGAGTGAGGGAATTCACTATGAAAGACGCCTATTCCTTCCACACTTCTCAGGAAGATTTGGAGAGATATTACGATATCTGTTTCGACGCATACACACGCATTTTCAAGAGGGTGGGCGCAAAGAACGTCATCGCCGTAAAGAGCGACAGCGGAATGATGGGCGGAAGCGTATCTCACGAATTTATGCTTCTTACGGATATAGGCGAAGATTCGCTCGCTATCTGCACGAACGAGGGTTGCGGCTATAAGGCGAACGTCGAAGTTGCCGAATGTATCACCGGCGAAATCAAAACGCAGAAAGAAAATCTCGAAGAGGTATTCACGCCACATATCGAAACAATAGAAAAACTCGTCAAAAAACTCGGCATAACATCAGGCGCAATGTGTAAAGCCGTAGTCTACCAGAAAAACGAGAACGACGAGTACGTCGTGGTGTTCATAAGGGGCGACCTCGAAGTGAACGAAACAAAACTCAGAAACGTGGTAGGCGGCGAAGTTCATGCGGCGTATATCACGGAAGAGAGCGGCATTGTCGCAGGCTTTATAGGTCCCGTCAATTTTAACGGCAAGGCGAAAGTCGTATTCGACAGATCGCTCAAAGGCATAGAGAGCCTCGCTTGCGGCGCAAATAAGAAAGATTATCACTTTAAAGGAATGAACATAAAGAGGGACGTCGGGGAAGTCGAATACGTCGACGTCGCAAAGGCGTTCGACGGCGGCGTTTGCCCGTGCTGCGGCAAGCCGACGATAACCGTCAAGAGGGGTATAGAGGTAGGAAATATATTCCAACTCGGCACTAAATACACCAAGTCGATGAATATGACTTACGTCGACAGCGACGGAACGAGAAAGAACCCCATTATGGGCTGTTACGGAATAGGCGTCGGCAGGCTCGCCGCTTCTATCTGCGAGGAACAGCACGACGATTACGGCCCCGTTTGGCCTATCTCCATCGCACCGTGGCAAGTCGAGATATGCTGTCTGCAATCGGAAAACGAAACCGTAAAGAAAGTTGCCGACGAGCTTTACGATAAACTCGATAAAGCGGGCGTCGAAGTTCTTTATGACGACAGGGATATAAGGGCGGGCGCAATGTTTGCCGACGCCGATCTTTTCGGCATACCCGTCCGTGCGGTCGTAAGCTTAAAGACGTGCGACAGGGGCGTCGTTGAAATATCGCTGAGAGATAAGTCGTTCAAAGGCGAAACGCCCATCGACGGCGCGGATAAATACATTGCGGATATGGTAAAGGAGCTTCTCGCAAAATATTGATAAATTATAACGGAAACCTCACGCAAAATGGCGGAAAGCGGAGGAACAATTATAACCCCAACAGATTCAATGCGCTCGACAGTGCGCTTGCCTATATCGTCGTACTGATAGCTTTCGTGTTATTGCCGAGGGCGATATCGTTTGCGTTCCGCCCATTTTTGAGAGAGCTTGCTGCCTTCGACGTTTACGCCTATCTCATAGTAAACGTGGTGTTGTCGCAATCTATCATCTTTGCGGTCGCAATAGCGTTTGCGAGGATAAGAAAAGCAGATCCTTTCGAGGGCGGCGGCTATTTCTTCAAGTACGACGGAGTACACGTTTTGATGAGCATTGTCCTCACAATGGGCATAATGATGGCTTTCTATTATAGCCATTTGAAGTTCGGGAGCGACGCCAAGACGATAACCGACTATTTCGGCAGTTACGATCTTAAAGAGGTAACTACCGTCTACACTCCGTTTTTTGCGATAGTGTATATCGTTTTGACGGCTTTAACGCCGGCGATAGTCGAAGAAATGCTTTTCAGGGGAATAATAATGAGGGGGCTTGAACAGTTCGGCTCTCTGTTTGCGGTGATATGTTCGGCGGCGATGTTCTCGCTCATGCACGGCAATTTCAGTCAGATGATTTTGCAGTTTTTGGGCGGGCTTGCAATGGGCGGCGTCGTGATGATAACCAAAAACTACTTCCTCGGAAGCTTGATGCACTTTTTCAACAACATTTTCGCCGTTGCGTTCGGCCTATTTACCAATCTCGAAGAACTCGGCTTGCCGAACGAAATAGCGGCGGTCGTCGACGGGGCTTGCATACTTATAGGCATAGTTTGCCTCGTGGTCGGCTCGGCGTATTTTATAAAGCTCGCCTTTTCGGGATATGCGGCGAAGAAATACGGCGTTGAAAAACAATTAAAATGCGGCGTTTATTATAAAAGATCGTCCTTAAAAACCCCCGACGTTGTCGAGGAAGAGGACGGGGCTATAGCGGCTGAAATGACGAGGAGAAATTCAGCCGACGACAGAACGTTTTATTATTACGGCAAATTCAGGCGTTTAAACCGCCTCGCTTCGCCGGTCGTTTCGGCGGTTTTACTGTGCGTGGGGCTTACCATGGCGGTTTTGATTATATTTTTAAGTCTATGAGGTGAAAAAATGATTTTTTCGGCATTGCAGACTATTATACAGTTCGTCGAGGGCTTTTATGAGGTGAGCAACCAGATGTTCACGGCGGACTTCATATTGGGCATGCTTATACTTATTACGGCGATAAACGTCGGCGTGTACGTTGCGGCGTTTGTTTTCCGTG
>CACXDQ010000017.1 GCA_902766475.1 uncultured Eubacteriales bacterium | reverse complement strand
TTTTATTTTTAAAATGTAAAGATTTTTGCTTTAAAATACAAGACAGTTTTTTGTATTAGTGATATAATATAAGCGTAGATTTATCGCAAACGCTCATAAAAATGCCATTGCAGGCAAGCATTTTGTCTATGTTGAAATGTAAGCGTGCTTTTTATTTCATGAAAGCGGACTGCGGCGCAATGCCGCATACCCCTATAAAAGGAGAAAATGATGGATAAAAATTATTATAAAGTCAACGACGGAATGTTGTGGGAAGCGCCCGACGACGAAAACGACGTTATATGGCGGTTTAAGGGCAACCCATTATTCGATTTCAATAAAGAGAAGAGATTCTGGCATATATGCAACAGCGCCGTGGCGATCGTGGGCGGCAAATATATAGGCGTTTTCCGCTGTGAAACGCCCGACGGCAGACCTTACCTCTATATTGGCAAGAGCGCCGACGGGGTGAAATGGGACATTGACGATAAGGCGATAAAATTCGTTTGGAAGGATACGGGCGAAGAATTCGAGTTCGACCACTGTTATGATCCGAGATTGATAAAGGTCGAGGACAAGTATTTTATGGTGTTTTGCGGACACGAAGATTCGCCGTCCATATATATCGCAACGACGGAAGATTTTGAGAAATTTATATTATATCCCCGCTGTTTTCTGCCTTGCAACCGCAACGGCGTGCTTTTCCCCGAAAAGTTCGACGGCAAATATTATATGTTAAACCGCCCGTTCAGCGGCAACGGAAGCAAGGACGGCGAGATTTGGCTCAGCGAGAGCGCCGATCTCGAATTTTGGGGGCATCACCGCAAGGTAATAAACAAATTCGACAACGGCAAAAACTATTGGGAAAGAATAAAGATAGGTCCCGGCCCTGCGCCGATAAAGACGGACGAGGGGTGGCTTTTGATATATCACGGCGTGCAATCGACTTGCAACGGGCTTTGTTACAGTATGGGCGCTTGTCTTTTAGACCTTAAAGATCCCTCAAAAGTGCTTTATAAGGCGAAGAGATACCTCATTTCTCCGTCCGAGCCTTACGAGTGCGTCGGTTTCACGCCCAACGTGATGTTCCCGTGCGCCGCTTTGGTCGATTCAAAGGGGCATATAACGGTGTATTACGGCGCCGCCGACGTCAATATGGGCATCTGCTTTACGACGGTGGATAAGCTGTTGAAATTCGTTAAAGAGTACGATTGACTTTTCGGAGATGAATTATGATAATAAACTTTTTAGGCGACAGCATAACTGCCGGTGCGGGAGCGAGCGCACAAGATAAAAATTACGTTGCGCTCGTCGGTAAGAAAACGGGCGCAACGGTCAATAATTACGGCATAGGCGGAACGAGGATAGCGAGGCAGACAGAGCCTTCCGCCGAGCCGATATACGACAACGACTTTCTGAGCCGTGTAGACGGTATGGACGCATCAGCCGACTTTGTTTTCGTGTTCGGCGGAACGAACGATTACGGGCACGGCGACGCACCGTTCGGCAATGAAGAATCAACTTCGGAATACACCTTCTGCGGTGCCGTTAAAGCGCTTATAGACAGACTTATTCGCAAATACGGCAAAAATAAACTGTGCTTTATTCTTCCTCTTCGCCGCTATGACGACGAAAACCCTTACGGCGAGGGAAATAAGAAAAAGGCGGGCGAGCCGCTTATAAAATACGTCGAGGCGATAAGGCGTTTCGCCGCCGAAAGGGGTGTTGACACGCTCGATTTAAGGGATAAATTCACGCCGCCTTCAACGAGGGAAGGAAATGAGTTTTTCAGCGATATCGTTCACCCGAACGACAAGGGACACGCACTTTTAGCGGAATACATTGCGGACTATCTGACAAAAAAGGGAGTTATATAAATGAAAGCAGAGAGATATTTTGAGAGAACGGGAAGTGTAAACGCATTGCCGCCGAGGGCATATTTCGTGCCGTCGGGAAACGAACACGACGCATTTGACGGCAGGTCGGGCGATAGGTTTACGAGCCTTAACGGAACGTGGAAAATCGAGAAATACGAGAGCATTTTGGACGTTCCCGATAATTTTTGCGAGTTAAAGCCGTCGGGTGATATACCCGTTCCGTCGTGCGTACAGCTGCACGGAATGGACAAAAATCAGTACGTTAACGTATGGTATCCCATACCTTACGATCCCCCTTTCGTGCCCAACGAAAACCCGACGTATCACTATCAAAAAACGTTTAAGCTCGGTAAAAACAGAGAGAGGACTTACATCGTTTTCGAGGGCGTCGACAGCTGTTTTTATCTCTATATCAACGGCAAATTCGTCGGTTTTTCGCAAATTTCGCACAGGATAAGCGAGTTCGATATAACAGATTTTACGGCTGCGGGCGAAAATAAAATAGATATGCTCGTTCTCAAATGGGGCTACGGCACTTATTTCGAGGATCAGGACAAATTGAGGTTTACGGGCATCATAAGGGACGTTTACCTTCTTAGCCGCCCCGAAGAGCATATTGAAAACTATGCGATAGAAACTTCGATGGACGGAACTGTCAAATTCAGACATTTAGGCGGCGCAAAAGCCGAAGTTACATTTTTAAAGCAGACGAAAGAGGTGAGCGAGGGCGAAGAGATAACGTTTAAAGTCGAAGAGCCGAGGCTTTGGAGCGCCGAAGATCC
>CACXDQ010000016.1 GCA_902766475.1 uncultured Eubacteriales bacterium | reverse complement strand
GTTGCGGCGTTGTCTAAATATATCATCTTACTTATAGTCCTTCTCAATAACTTTTTTACCGGTAAACATAACGAGATTTTGGAGATATTCTTCCTTACATTCCATTATTACTACGTAATTTACCCCGTCGTGGTTTATCTGAACATAAAAGCCTTCATCCAAATATCTGTTCGGGGTTGCAAAAATCTTTTTTATATTGGGCGTCGACAAAACTTTTTCAAAAGATTCGCTCGTGATCTTGCCGACCTGAACTACTTCTTCCGCTTCAAATACGATTATTTTTTTTCTGCGCTTATAATTTATTACCTTTACTATCCTCGTTGAGCCGGATACGAAAATACAGTCAACACAATAGTAAATTTTTGTTCTTAAAAAAGCAAAAAGTACAGCCCCTCCGATACTTAATGCGCATAAAATAAGCATAGAGATGTCGACGTATAGCCCGAAAAGGAAAAACACGACGGATAAAACGATATTGAAAATCATGATTATCGTGTAGACGATATAAATAAATTTCTGTAATTTTAAATTGGTCGGGTTAGCCGACTCTTCATATAAAACTTCTCTCATATAACACCCCGATTATTATATCACTTCTGAGCAATTAAATCAATCATTTTAACTTAACAAAAGTTACGCCGTGTTCGCCCTCTCCGTATTTCCCGAATCTGTAACTTTCTACACGCTTATTTCTCCTTAAATAATCGTGTATAGCGGCGCTTAATATCTTTAAACCCTTGCCATGAATTATCTTTACTTCTTCGAGATTGTTAATTATTGCTTGGTCGATAAACTGCTCTACTTCTATAAGCGCCTCCATCGTATCTTTGCCGATGACGTTTATCTCCGTGATGGGTTTCACGAACGTTTCTCTCTTTAACGCAACGGTAGTTTTCGGCTTTTGTTTTTCCGATGAAACAAAGAACAAATCTTTTAATTTAACTTTCAACCTGAGCGAGCCGACAAATATCTCGCATTCGCCTTTTTTGACGTTTACCGAGTTTACTTTGCATATGCTGTCCATAGGTTTATAGTAAACGCTGTCGCCTTCTTTAAGCGAATTTACGTCAACCGGGCGATAATTTACGATAGTTACGTCGGCGTCGTCAATGGAGTATTTCTTATCTTCGAGTCTGTTTCTAAGCGTTCTCGCTTTGATCAAATCGCCGCTGTCAAGCTCGGCTTTATCGAATAAAACTTTTATTTCGTCGATAATTTCATCGGCTTCTTCTAATTTTTCGTTTATTATTCGGCGGCTTTCGGCTTTGGCGTTTGAAGTAAACTTTTCTCTCTCGTTTTCAAGCCGTTTTTTCTCTCTGTTTATCTCGTCCAACTTCTCGCTTTCTTCGGCTTTTATTTTTTCGAGGTCGATTTTTATTTTTTCGGCGTTCTGCCTTGCGTTTTCGGCTTCATGCAAGACCTTTTCAAACGATATTTTATTGTCGCCGAGCAGCTCGTAAGCCCTCTTAGTAAGCGCTCCGTCAAGACCGAGCATTTTGGAAATTTCAATAGCGTTCGAGCTTCCGGGCATACCTATATTTATTTTATAAAGCGGAGCGAACGTCTCGGCGTCGAACTCCATGCTTGCGTTCATGATCTTTTTATCGGTATAAGCGTATTCTTTAAGCATGGAATAGTGCGTTGTTATTATGCCCTTGCTGTTTTTATTGAGAAGAAATTCTATTACCGCTCTTGCGAGTGCGCTTCCCTCGTCGGGATCGGTGCCCGCCCCGATTTCGTCGATAAGCACCAAAGACTTTTCGTCGGCATTTTCGGTGATAAAAACGATATTTTTAATATGCGACGAAAAGGTGGAAAGGTTTTGTTCTATGCTTTGATCGTCGCCGACGTCGCAGAAAACGTTATCAAAATACGAAACGGTCGTACCTTCAACCGCCGGAACGAACATTCCGCACATCGCCATTACGGAAAAAAGCCCCGTCATCTTTAAAGTTACTGTTTTTCCGCCCGTATTGGGTCCGGTTATCAGCAAATAATTATATTTTTCACCGAAAGAAAGCGACACGGGAACAACGGTTTTCGGATCTATAAGCGGGTGTCTGCCCTTGATTATTTCTATTTTTCCGTCGCCTTTTAAAATCGGCATAACGGAATGAGTTTTATAAGCGTATATTGCCTTTGCGTAAGTTATATCAAAGTCAATAATTATCTTTTCGGTCGATTCTATCCTCGATGAAATAAGACCTACTTTTTGGGATAATTCCGATAAAATTCTTTCGATTTCCTGTTGTTCTTCGATCTGCGCCGTCCTTATCGAGTTATTTAGCTCCAACATCGCCGCAGGCTCAATAAATACGGTCGAACCTGTGGATGATTGATCGTGAACAAAACCGCCTACTTGGCTTTTATATTCGCTTTTTACGGGTAAAACGTATCTGTTACCACGCATCGTAATGATATTTTCTTGAAGATACTTATTGTTACCGTCCCTTATATAGGACATGAGCTTTTCACGGACTTGTTCGTTCAGTCTTTTTATAGTGCGCCTTAAAGACGCAAGTTTTTCGGACGCATTGTCGCTAATCGTATCTTCCGACAATATTTTATCAAATATTTCCTTTTCGAGATATTGATCGAAATAAATCGCCGAGCCTTGAGATTTTAAAATCGAAGAAATATCGTCCGAAACGGACGTTACGGAAGAATAAAGTATTCTTGCGCTCTTTAAAAATCTCGCTATCCTCAAAAGCTCGCCCATGGATAAGGTTGCGCCGAGCTTAGCTTTTTCCGGAATACCGGTAATATCGTCGTAAAACTCAATTCCGCTTACGCCGCTTTTATACAACATTTTAAAAGCTTCGTCTGTTTTTGAAAGCGAAAATCTCGAAAGTGAATATTCGTTTTCCGGCATTATTTCACGAATTTTCGCCTTAGAAGGATACAGAACGCAATACTGTGTTATTTTATCTCTGACCTTGTCGAATTCAAGAGATTTTATTACTTTTTCGTTGATCATTATTTCACGCCTCTTAGATCGTTCCCCTTTGTGAACAGCAATTCTCCGCCGAAATCTGACATAACGACGTTGTTAAATAAATTATGCTTAACTTGTTTTATTTTTAAAGCTTGTCCGTTGTAGACTTCGAAAACGCATCTTCCGTTAATTTTATATCTTCTTATCAAAAACTTATGTTTAAACTCGTCCGTCATAAAATTTATATCGCCCCTATTGCATTTTTGACAATTATGACCGAAAGGACAATATAGTAGCTCCATAAGCCTTATAGAGCCGTATGTAAAACGATAAGTGTTTTCGGAAAAATCGGCAAATTCGGCAGAAGATAATTCTTGTGAGCAAACTATATCGATAACGTTCTCTTCGTATAATTGATTAAAGTCAAAAACGTTAAACACGTTCAAACCAAGCCCGGCTATAACGGGCACGTTGCACTCTTTTGCTATTTGCAAACCGCAAATACCGTCCGCATATATGCCGTCAAAATTTGAAAGGTTTTGCCTTATAAGCTCTTCGTCTTTGCCTGTAATAAATGACGGAACATAGAGATAGACGGGTTTATCATTCTTTTTAACCGACAGCTCAAAATAGCTTTTGGGGCAAAATACGACGGCGTCGTTTGTATTTGTAAAAGCGTCGACGTCGGTGGATAAAATCAAATTATCGTAAGTCGGGATAAAATTGTAAAAACACTTAAAATCATTGTTGTAATCGAATATTTCTGAATGTTTTACTAAACTGTAAAACATTTTTTCGTACAATGTTTTTCTCAATTTATTCAACTGTGATTTTGCGATAAACACATTTCCGTTTAAAACTATCTCGCTTTTTACGTTAAAAGGATAAACGTCGGTTTTGTTCAGACAAGATAAGATCTCGTCAATTTTAAGCGGCGAAGTTTTTGCTTCCGTCAAAACATCGTCGGAAAAAACGGTTATATCATCCGACGAAAGCTCCGCCCTTTCTCCTATTTTAAATACTGCTTTTATAAAAACGTCTCTTTTTTTGACCTTGTTAAAACTTTCCGAAAGCTTAACGTCTTTTGTTATCATAACGTCGTCGCCGATCTTTATATCGCCTTTAAACTTTATTACATTGTCCTCTACGCAAACGGCGTTTCCGACTTCAAAGCCGTCTCTTATAATTTTAAATGCGTCGCCTTTGACAAATTTTTCGTCGGTTTTAATAATTATTTCGTCTTTATTGATAACTTTAACGCTTCCTATTTTAAGCCCGCAATGGTTTTGTATCTTGTCGGACACTATATTTTTATCTACGCCGTTAATATATCCTTTTGTGTAATTTCCTCTGTTATAAGTGCGTTTTATAGCGCTTAAATTATATTTTTCACCGTCTATTGCCCTTCTGTAAAGATCGACGGCAGCCGAAACGTATTCGGAAGATCTCATTCTTCCCTCGATTTTTACGCTTTTAACACCTATTTTTTTAAGCTCTTCTATATTTTCGGCAAGGCAAAGATCGGATAGCGAAATGGCATAATCTCCCTTACCTTTTTTGCTTTCAAGGTTGTATTTTTGTCTGCATGGCTGTTTGCAAAAACCTCTGTTTCCGCTGTTGCCGCCTATATATGCGCTCATATAACAATGCCCCGAAAAACATGTACACATTGCGCCCTGAACGAAAACTTCGGTTTCGATTAATTCGGCTATTTCTTTAACTTCGGCAATATTTGTTTCTCTGGCGAGTATTACTCTTGAAAAGCCGTGTTCTTTTGCATATTTCGCACCGGAGAGGTTGTTTATTCCGGCTTGCGTGCTTAGATGTAAAACTATATCCGGGAAATACTTTTTAAGCTTTTTCCCCAAAAACACGTCTTGAACGATAAAAGCGTCTACGCCTGAAAGATACGCCTCTTTTATCATATCAAAAAATGCCGATAGTTCGTTATTTTTAACGAGTGTATTTGCGGTAATATACACCTTTACGCCGAGATTATGAGCGTATGCGACGTAATAGCCGATGTTATCTAGCGAAAAATTTTCGGCGTTTTTTCTTGCGGAAAAGTCTTTAAGCCCCATATAAACGGCGTTCGCACCGTTATTTATAGCCGCAAAAAAACTCTGCGGATCGCCCGAAGGCGCTAATAACTCCATCATACAATTATATTTTAACAGATATTTACTTTTTTGAAAAGAAAAAACGAGAGCTTTTCTCTCGTTTTATAAATTATTTTACGCTTCCCTTGCCTATTACGGAAGAATCTACTAAAACAGACGGTATTTTACCAACCAATAAATTGTCATAAGCAAGTATGGAAATATTGTCGCTCGCCGTCTTTGTTGAAATTTTTGTAATTATCGCAACGTCGGATATAATATTTATATACATTAAATGTCTTGTCTGGTTGATGCCCAGATTTTCAAACCTTGAAGAGATTTCGCATTTTACGTTTGAAACGGTCAAAAGTTTCATATTTATCGGTACGCCGAAGCCGCTCAACATTCTTATTCCGCTGAAAGCGCCGAGAGGAACGTCCAAACCGTTTTCACATTCTTCTTTTAAAATCTTAAAAGCTGTGTTGGCAATTTCCGTTGCGAGCTTATTTACTACATAGCTGTCCGTCATAAGCATAATAATATCACCGTCGTTGTTTTGTTGTGTTTTCACGAGCGATTTATAATCATAATCATTTTCCATTACGCTATCTATCGCTCTGTATGATGCAGTTGAAATCACCGAAGAATATTTTTTAACGGCTATTTCTTCCAAAACTTTTTCTGAAGAAATATAGAGCGAAAAAGATAATATTATAACGCAACATATAAAGATAAATATTTTTATTAACGTTCTTTTTCGCCTTTTCTTCATATTAAATTATATGAAGCATTAATTCTTTTTTGACCTCGATTTAAAAATCAACGCAATAAAATATCCGAACACGATCGCCGCCGTTAGACCTGCCGACGCTGCGGAAAGTCCGCCCGTGAATGCGCCGAACAAACCTTGTTCGGCGCCTCGTATCGCTCCGTTTGCGAGAAGGTAACCGAAACCGCAGATAGGAACTGTCGCTCCGGCTCCGCCAAAATCAACGAGGTACTGATACAGCCCGAAAGCTTGTAATACAACGCCGGCAAGTAAGAAATAAACGAGTATTTTACCCGAAGTCAGTTTAGTATAATTTATGAGAAGTTGTGCGATAAAACAAATACTGCCGCCAACTAAAAAAGCCTTTAAATATCCGAGAATTATTTCAGTCATTATTAACTCCTTTATCGTTTTCTATCGAAACTGCGTGAGCGATAGCCGGTATCGTTTCGCCTTGCTGAGTTGAAACCGTCGACAAAAGTGCGCCCGTCGCAACGAATAACACCTTGTTCAACTTCTTTCTTTTAAGTTTATCGTAAATATAAGAGTTAAAGACCGTTGCGCTACAACCGGCGCCGCTTCCGCCCTGATATTCCTTTTCGTCGATATTGAATATCAGCTCTCCGCAATCGACGTGGTTTAAATCGATATTTACACCCCTTTCTTTCATAATATCTTTTAAAAGTCTGCTTCCGAGCGCACCGAGATCGCCGGTAATTATGAGGTCGTAATATTCGGGCGTAAGATTTGTGTTTTTAAAATGAGTAAGAAGCGTAGTCATTGCCGCAGGCGCCATCGCCGCCCCCATATTGTTTGCGTCCGTTACGCCGAAATCGGTTACTTTACCTATCGTGGCGCACGTTATTTTGGGGAAATCGCCTTGCCTTGCCGAAATTACGGCACTCCCCGCTCCCGTTACCGTCCACTGAGATTGCGGCGGCCTCACACAGCCGAGTTCGAGCGGATAGCGATATTGTCTTTCGGCAGTTGAAAAATGACTGCCCGTCGCCGCAACCGTATTCTCCATATATCCGCCGTCAATAAGTGCCGCAGAAAGTAAAAGAGCTTCCGTCATAGTCGAGCAAGCATTATAAACTCCTAAATACGGAATATTGAATTCCCTTGCCGAAAAGCTTGAAGATATTATCTGATTTAAAAGATCGCCCGATAAAATTGCGTCTATATCGTCAAGTTTTAAACCGGCATTTTTTATCGAATGTTCGATTGCGTAAGTGAGCATTTTACATTCGGCTTTCTCAAAAGTCTTTTCTCCGAATTTATCGTCGTCAATAATTTTATCGAAATATTTTGCAAGATTTCCCTCGCCCTCTTTCGGCCCGACGATTGTCGATGTGCCTATAATTGAAGGTTTATTTTTAAAAAATAACGTCGTTTTACCATTTATCTTTTCCATGATAAAAGTATGCTGAAAAAAATAAATATAATACGCAAGGCGCTCGCAAAAATTGCGAGCGCCTTAACGGTTACAATTTCAGTTGAATAAATTGCTTTTTACCATAAATATCGCCGGGAAAGCAAACATTGTATGGAATAGCGACGCATTGACCTTTGCCGACTTTGAAAACGCCTCGAAAGTAGTTGTCGCTCCTTCGTTTATCATATTGAGCCATGCTCCGCTATCACAGATAAGCGAATGTAAAAGTTCTTCTTTTCCGTTTAGTTTAAGCCAAGTAAAAATAATCGGCGTAACAAACAGATTGCTTTTTGAAAGCCTCTTTTCCTCGATCATCTTCAGCAATATTTTTTTCGCTTTGTCGCTTTTGACCACACCCGTCAAAAGCCCGAATACTTGCGACGAAATTGCGCAATGCTCGCCGCCATCTCTGTCCCTGAATTTAGCGGTCTTTTCATCATAAAAAATTTTTTTATATGCGGCTTTTACGTCTTCGACAGACAAAAAATCGACTTTGCCGTAAAGACGCTCATAACTTAAAAGCGCCATTATCCAATAGGCGTTCATAACGTTGTGATAGCCGTGTATTTCCTTTCCCTGCGACAAGTCGAAATCATAATCGTCACGGGCAGATTGAGGCCAATCGACGACGTTCCATCTGTCATAGACGGAAATCAAACCGTCTTTTCTTGCATAAGCGTCAAAATAGAATTTTAAAACGTCGTAAAACTCGTCTTTTTTGCAAGCGACAAATTTAATGTCGCCGGTAAGTTTAAGATAATATTTAAGAGAAATTACCGCCATAAGCGGATATTCCGCAATTTTTTGAACGAGCGAACAAGGTCCTTGCGCCGTGCCTCCCCTTACTATTTTCGTCGAGTTAAAAAAGTCTGCGATAAACTTTTTATAAAGCCTTGTATCACCCGTCAAAACAATGTGTGTGACCGCCGACCATACACCGTCGCCGAAATATTGCCCTTTTTCACGGCTCGGACAATCGAGATATCCGTCTTGAAGCCCGAATTTCAAAGTGTTTACGCAAAGCTCAAAAATATCTCTTGAATTTTTATCGTTATAACAACATTCAGCCTTTAACACAAAAGGATAATGACGGGCGTTGCCATAGACGGACAATTTTAAATCGTCATTTACACCGACAACCTCAACGTATCTCAGCGATTTATAATCGTATGGCTCGTAATGGTTTTCGCCGCCTTTAAGCGTTATGGTTTCCGAATAATCGCAATTACAGCGCATCTTATACCTTACCGTTCCGTCATCGTTTAGTTCTTCTCCGCACCGAATGGACAAAACGTCGCCGCTTTTTCCGTTCTCAACGCAAATAACGGGGTTTCCGACAAATTCTTTTCCAAAATCAATAAACAGTTTGTCGCCCGTCTTTTTGAATATTTGAGGCTTTATTATCTCATTTTTCAAAATCGGAGTAGGCTGAGGATATAATTTATAATCGACAAATTTTCTCTCACACGCATTTTCCCAGTAAGTATCTTCAAAAGACGATTTTTCAAATCCGTATTCTCTGCAACGAGCGTCGTAATTTTCCAAAAACTGAGTGTCATATCCGACGATATGAGATATGGTGTAGCCGCAATGCTCTATAGTTTTTACTTTTTTGCAAGAATAAGTCAAAACCTCTTTACCGCAAACGATATCATAAATAAGCCCGTGGCGAAGATCTCCGCTCACCCAAACTCTGTTTACAAGACCTTGATAAATGGTATGAAATGCAATTAAGTTTTCACCTTTATTTAAAAATCGGGTTATATCCACCCTAAGATAATAATAATGAAAGGGATACGACGTCGCAGGGCCCTGAACGGCAAACTTTCCGTTTATATATACTTTGCAATAATCGTCGGCAGAAAAATAAAGATAAACCTTTCTCTCACCGTTCCACATGAATTTATCTCTGAAAAGAACGTGAGAGTTTTGTAATAACGGTTGAGGTTGTTCCGTCATGGAATATACGTCTATGTATGCGTCGGACGGCTTAATATTATAAAACAATGAATTCGTTATCCACTTGCCTTTGAAAACGTGCATAATAACTCCTTAAAAGCAATGTGCGGCTTTATTGCAGCCGCACTTTTTAAAATTATATAGTTTCCGTCAAATTTCTCATTGCGTTTAAATGAAGTAAAGCAAAAATAACGCAATTTGCAAGGAAAATATACCAGATGCAGTTTTGAGATAGAACGGCGGCCAAACAAACGCCTATAACGGCAAGAGCGATCTTAGAAATTAAAAGTATCATAAAATTTTGTTTGCATATTTTTTTAGTTCGCTTGGCGAGCTTTACTACGGACGGAATATCCTTTACCTCGCCCGCCAAAGAGCTTACGCTCGCTTTATCCGTAATTCCGTTCAACGAATAAGATATTTCAGCTTTATTTAATACTTCGACGTCGGTAATAGCATTTCCGACGTAAAGCGTCTTTTTATCGTTTATCTTACTCAGTTTAAACTTATCCGACGCCCCGGCAATCGCTTTTTTAGCGTCAATTTTTCTCTTTATTTCATTGACGGCGTTTAAACTGTCTGAGCTTACTATCTCGGAAAAAATGCCAATATCTTCTTCAAGCTCTTTAATTGCGCCGTAAGCGTTATTCTTAACGGTATAACCGACAACGACAGTGCCTATATATTTTCCTTCTTCGCTTACATATACGGGCGAATCAACGCCGTTATACTCGGCAAATTTAATGCCCTCTCTTACCATTAATAGCTTGTTTCCGACGGCAACTTTTTTACCGCCGATCTTACAAATTATGCCAAACCCCGACAAATATTCGACGTTTTCCGCTTTCAAATCTGACTTCCCGTATTTTTGGTAAGCGGCTGATGCGATGGGATGATCGCAATGCTCTTCGGCGGCAAGAAAGATATTTTTTACTTTTTCGACGTTTTCGCTTAATATCTCTTTAATTTCACAGCCGTTGGCGGTTATCACGCCCGTCTTGTCGAATACGACTTTTTCAATTTCGGAAACATCTAAAAAAGCCTTGAAATTTTTCATGTAAATATTTTTTTTCGACATAAACACGGCGGCATTGTAATAACTCTCGAAAACACTCTTTAAAAGGCTTTCAAACGGAACGAGAGATATGACAATCATTCCTATATAAAGCCACTTTGACGTGAGAAGTTCGCCGTATCTCGACACGTTGAAAAACGGAGGGATAAAAGCAATTAAAGCACCTAAAATAACAAAAACAATCTGGATTTTAAATCTCTTTTCGGAAACCTTTTCGTTTTCGGGAACAATATCGCCGCTTGCCTTTTCAAGCGCTTCCAACGCTTTTTTATCGTTATCGTCGTCGGATAACCTCAATTTATCAAGATAATTATCCGCTCTGCTCTTGATGAGCTTTTCGCCAAACGTAAGGCAAGAATAAAAAATCATAATGAGGCAACCTTCGAGCGCTCTGTTTGTATAAAGCACTACGAGCGCCGAGCCGATGATCAGAATTTCTTCAAGTACATATTGTTTTTTTACGACTTTTGAAATCGTATCGTAAAGCGTTTCGTATCCGGCAAAGGCGAAAGACAGCATGAAAATCCAGCTCTTTGCCTGAGCGTTAGATATTATAAGCCCGACAATAAGCAAGACGGCGGAAAGACCTAAAACAATGATTTTTTCGATAAAATCGACCTTTTTTTCTTTCTTTTCTTCATCTTCATTATCTTCGGTTGCATCGACATTTTCTTCTTTGTCGTTTATTTTGTCGATTTTTATATCTTCCGCCGCATCGTCAAGTTCTATCTCGACGCCGTAAAACTCAGACGCTTTAAGTATCTCACTGAATACGTCGTACTCGCTCGCCCATTCATCGATGGCGTATTTAAGCTCATTATCGACAATTTCGGGCATGCCGTCTTTTGCTATGCCCTTAATATTTTTAAGCTTTTCGATAAATTCCCCGATGGTTTTTTCATCGCAGTTTTCGGAAAAGCTTATCTTGTATGAAAAACTTCTTAAATCAGACATTTTATATCGTCCATTCCCCGTTTTCGAATATTTTTATTTTATCTCCGCCGTGTGTGATAGCCGTTATGCTCAGATCTTTCGCACCGACCATAAAATCGACGTGTTCGAGAGAGCTGTTAAGTCCTTTTTTTGCAAGCTCTTCTTCCGACATGTCGACTCCGCCCGTCAAGCAAGCCGGATAGCAATCGCCTATGGCAAAGTGGCAGCTTGCGTTTTCGTCGTACAGAGTTTCAAAGAACAGCGTGTTGAGATTTCTTATCGGAGAATTGTAACCCACGAGTGCGATTTCACCGAGATAATGCGAGCCTTCGTCCGTTTCGATTATACTCTTTAAATTGTCGTAGCCCTCTTCGGCTTCATAGCTCGTAATTCTTCCGTCTTTAAAGTGAATTTTAAAGTTTTTGATAATATTTCCGTTTCTGCAAAGAGGCATTGCGGCGACAAGCGTGCCGTTCGCAGTTCTCTTGTCCGGGCTTGAAAACACTTCTTCCGTTGGCATATTCGCTGTAAACATAACGCCGTCCAAAGCGCCTTTTTCAGCTCCGCCGCAGAAGATATAACCTTCCGGCATATCTATCGAAAAATCTGTTCCGTTCGAGCTTTTATAGATAAACGTCTTAATATTAGCATTGTTTAAAACGCTGCACCTTCTCTCCAAATTTCTCTGATGCTCAGCCCATGCGGCGACCGGATCTTCCTCGTAAAGCCTTACGGTTTTTGCGATATATTCCAACTGCTTTTCAACCGCTTTTGTCGGGCTTAAATCCGGAAACATCTTTTTTGCCCAAGCTTTGTTGGGATAACCGACAAGGCTCCAACGTATTTTGTTGGAAGAAGTGTATTCTCTGAATTTCTTTAACGCTTTACTTCTGGCTCTGCGTGCCGTCGTAATTTTTTCAACGCTTACGCCCTTTAAATTTTCGGGATCGTCGGATAAAATACCTATATAGGCGACTTTCTTTTCAATAAAATATTCTCTCTGCATAACCACCCACTCGGGCACTTCCGCCAAAGAAGATTTTGTGCGAGATTTAAAGTTGATTTTGGTAAGTTCCTCATCCGTCCACAAAACTTCGACGTTGCTTGCACCCGCCTTGTATGCGGCTTTCGTGATCTTTACGACGAAATCTCTCGCCATAACGGGAGCGGAGATAACGAGCATTTCTTTCTTTTGAAGGTTTACACCGACCTTTACGAGAAGTTCGGCATATTTACCAAGTATTTTTCTGTCCATATTATTTTACTCCTTTTATTATATTTTACCAAAATATTATAATAAAGTCAATTAAGATATGCTTTATAATTCCCGCAATCTCCAAAACAATTAAAAAATTCTTGATTAAAAGCATCAAATATGATATAATCAAAATATATTTCAAATAAAAGAGGATGTTATGAGTTTATCCGATAAAGAAGAAATAGAAGAGATCGACGGCATTGAGGAGTCGGAAGAAAAGCCCTCCTCTAAAAAACGATCGAAGAAAACTTTGGAAGTAAAAAGATTTCAACATAATATAAAGACGGGGCTTTTACAGTCGCAAGTTTTGGAAAGGATCGCTCAAAACCAAGTAAACCACAAAGAAAAGAGCTATTCAAAATCGACGATCGGCATTATTTCGTCTAATTTATTTACCTTTTTTAACTTGTTGTGCGTGGTATGCGTAGTTGCGCTATTGTATGTAAACGCCTCTATTTTCAACTATGCTTTTGCTGTAACCTATATTTTTAACCTCGTAATAAGTATTTATCAAGAGATCAAAGCGAAAAAAACAATTGAAAAGCTATCGCTTATGAACGCACCAACCGCTCACGTTATAAGGTCGGGTAAAAATGTCGAGATACCGGTAAACGAAATCGTTCTCGACGAGATAATAGAATATTCTTCCGGTCAACAGATCTCAGTCGACGGAACTGTTTTAAGCGGCTCTATCGAGGTAAACGAATCTCTTTTGACGGGAGAGTCTATACCGGTCAAAAAGAACGTCGGAGATAAAATATTAGCCGGAAGTTTTGCCGTCAGCGGCGATGCGATATGCGTTGCGGATAAGGTCGGCGAGGACAGATACATTCAAAAGCTTACCGCAAAGGCAAAGAAGTTTCAAAAGCCTTCGTCAGAGCTTATGAGATCGCTTCAATGGATAATCAGGATAATCGGTATCTTGATAATTCCTATCGGCGCCGGTGTATTTATCACCAACTACAATGCGGTTTTATCTAATAATGCCGCCGAATTTTTTACCGATGGCGTACTCAATAAACTCGGTATGCAGGAAATAGTTTCGAGAACCACTTCCGTAATTATCGGTATGATACCGGCAGGCATGCAGCTTTTGACCACAATCGCCCTCTCTATCGGCGTTGTAAGGCTCGCAAAGAAAAACACCTCGGCGCAAGATATGTACTCTCTCGAAATGCTTGCGAGAGTCGACGTCCTTTGCCTCGATAAAACGGGCACGATAACCGACGGACGAATGAAGGTATCGAACTGTATCGAATTTGATAAAAATTTCAAAACGCCGATATATGAGATCATTTCTTCAATGCAGAGCGCCCTACCCGACAACAATCAGACTTCGATCGCTTTAAAAAAATATTTCGGCTCGGAGCCAAAACTAATACCTACGTCAATAATGCCCTTTTCGTCTGCAAGAAAGTATTCGGCGGTAAGTTTTTCCGATGGCGGTAAAAATCTCGGCACGTTTGCTTTGGGCGCTCCCGAATTCGTCATGAAAGGAAGGGAGATACCGTCAGACATTCAAAATCAGATAAACTTTTATACGGGGCTTGGTCAAAGAGTACTGATGCTCGCATATTCTCCCGAAAAAGATAATTGCGAAGAGCTTTCGGGCGATCTTATTCCCCTTGCGATAATAACGCTTCTCGATAATGTCAGAAAGGACGTTATAAGGACTATCGCCTGGTTTAAATCAAACGGCGTGAACATAAAAGTTATTTCCGGCGACAACCCGATAACCGTTTCGGAAGTTGCAAAGCGTGCAGGCGTCGAAGGCGCTGAAAAATATATCAGCTTAGACGGTTTGAGCAACAGAGAGGTCGTTAATATCGCAGATAAATACAACGTTTTCGGCAGAGTTTCTCCCGAACAAAAAGCTATTCTTATAAAGGCGCTGAAAGCCGCCGGACATACCGTCGCAATGACCGGCGACGGTGTAAACGACATTCTTGCCATGAAGGAGTCGGACTGCTCTATTACGGTTGCAACCGGAAGCGCCGCAACGAAAAATATCGCCCACCTCGTACTTCTCGACAACAACTTCAATTCTTTGCCGTCTGTTGTTGCGGAAGGCAGAAGAGTTATAAACAATATTCAGCGTTCGGCTTCATTGTATTTGATGAAAACGCTGTTTACGACGATTTTCGCAATACTTTCTATTATAAGAAACAAAGTTTTCCCGTTCAGCAATCAAATGATGATCATGCTTGAAGTAATAGTTATCGGCATAGGCTCGTTTATGCTGTCAATGGAGAGCAACACAAATAAAGTTGACGGTAAATTTATATCCTACGTCTTTGCCTATTCTATCCCCGGTGCGATAATACTTATATTCAACGTTTTGATAATGGATATTTTATCGGGCGTTACACCATCTCTGATGGATCCCGTAAAATTCAAGGATACGCTTATGGTGGCTGCGCTTACGTTCGGCGGTCTTTCTTACTTGTATCTTATTTGTAAGCCGCTCAATCTGTATAGGTCGGTCTTGGTTATAAGCCTTACGGCACTTTCCGTCGCTTGGATAATCTTCTTTATGCCGGCGTTCCAGATGTACGGCATACTGCACAACTTCAATAATAATTGGCCGGTAATTATGGTTCTCGTTTCGCTCATTCAGTTCGACGTAACAATGGGTAAATTTTTAACCGGCATCACAAGCAAATTAAGACAAAACGCCTATAAAGAAAAAATTCAGTAATAAACACGGCTCGGTTTGAAAATCATCAAACCGAGCCGTGTTTATCTTATGATTTAATAGAGATCGTACTTTCTTCTTTTGCGACGAGCGATAGAGAAAACCTATCGAAATTCATTTCTTTAAGCGAATCGTTTACTTGTTCCAAAGTGAGCGCATTTATATTTTCGAGTTTTTGTTTCTGATCGAAATAACTGTCTGTAAAAAGGAAATATTTACCGTAAAGCATCATTTGAGAAACGGTACTTTCTTCACCGAAAGCAAACGAGCTTACTATTTGAGCTTTGCCCCTTTCAAATTCGTTTTTTGTTATTCCGTGTTTTAAATCGGTAACGACGTTGATTATGGTGTCGTAAGCCTTTGTTACATTATCGGCATTCAGCCCCGAATAGATTGCGAGCGTACCGACGTTTCTGTATCCGGAAGGGAAAGAATAGATAGTATAGCAAAGCCCTTGCTCTTCCCTCACCTTCTGGAAAAGCCTACTGCTCATACCCGCACCTAATACTGTATTTATGAGCGAAAACTCATCCGATTTTTCATCGTTATATTTAATTCCGTCAAAAGCGAATGCGAGGTGCGCTTGTTCAATATCCTTTTGCGTAAACATGCTACCGCATCTGTTTTCACTTGAAACTACTTCTACGCTGTCCGACTTGCTTAAGGAAACAAAATTAAGTAAATACTTATCAACAAGCTCTTCGGCTTTTTCCATAGATATTGCACCGGCAAAAGAAACGACCATATTGTCGGCGTTATAAAATCTTTTTTTATAAGCGATAATATCCGATTTTCCGAAATTTTTGACGTTTTCGGCAGGTCCTAAAATTGTTCTGCCAAGACCTTCGTTACCGAAATACGATTCGGAAAGTTTATCGAGGCAAAGCTCTTCGGGTATGTCGTTCGACATATTTATCTCTTCTATTATAACGCCTTTTTCCTTTTCAAGCTCGTCATCTTTATACGTTGAATTTAAAAATAAATCCGATAATAGATCGAACGATCTTTCGAGCGACGGAACGGTGGATTTGACGTAATAGCAAGTAATTTCTTTAGACGTAAAGGCGTTTACTTGTGAGCCGATCATATCGAATGCGTCGGAAAGCTCAAATGCCGAAAATCTCTCAGTCCCTTTGAAATTGACGTGTTCTATAAAATGAGATATTCCGTTATTGTTTGCGTTTTCAAGCACGCTGCCGGCACCGACGATTATGCCGACGCTGACCGACATCATGCTTTCCATTTCGTTTACTACGAGTTTTAAACCGTTTTGATACCTTTTGTGTGTAACCATTATTCTCCGATACACGCCGAAACAGTTACGGCGCTTAAACCAATTTTTTTGTAATAATCGAGTATTTCGGGCAAAGCTTGAAGTGTATGTTCTTTTGGGTGCATAAGCACAAAATCACCCGCCGAAATATTCTTAGTAGCTCTATTATACACTATTTCTTTACTTTTGTCACGCCAATCGACGGTATCTTTTGACCACATTATAGTTTTATAGCCCATTTTTTCGGCTATTTTTAGCGTAACGGATGAAAATGCACCCGACGGCGGAGCAAACAAAGTAGTGTCAAGCCCTGTGATTTTTCTTATAAGATTATCCGTAAGCTGCATTTCTTCGATATTTCCCTTCTCGTCGAGTTTTGAATGATCCTTATGAAAATAGCCGTGGCTTCCCAACTCATGTCCTTCTTCCGCAATTTTTAAGACGAGCTCTTCATTGTCGTCAGCCCAACAACCGCCGATAAAAAATGTTGCTTTTGCTCCATTTTCTTTTAATACGTCGAGCATATCCGAAACAATATCGCTCCCCTCGTACACGTTTATCATTATTGCAACACAGTTATTCTGTCTGTTTCCGTTATATATCGGCGAATATGCCTTGCCGCCCGTAAGCATTACCGTTTGATCCGGTATAAAACACACCGTCGCAAAGCCGACTGTTATAACCGTCAATATAATTGCGGTTATCACGTTCAGTTTTTTCTTACTTAGTCTTTTCAATTTTTCAGCCTCTATACAATATATTAAAAAAATAATTGTTTTATTATTTTATTTGTGATAAAATATAATAAAGTGAGGTAGATTTTGAAAAAAACTTGGCTAAACGATAAGACTGTAATAATAAGCGGTTATTCTTCGGGTATAGGTAAAGAAATAGCAAAGATATTGATTTACAGATATAACTGCAAAATAATAGGCATTGCGAGAAATCCGAAAAAATGTGAAGATTTTAAGTTGCAATTAGGCGATAAAAGTCAAAATATCATCTCTGTAAATCTCTTCGACGTCGCAAATGAAAGTCATTGGAAAGGTTTTGCAAATTATTTGAAAGATAGTGAATTTAAACCCGATATATTGATAAATTGTGCAGGTATGCTCCCTAAGTTTTCCAAATATGACGACTACGAAATAGATGATATAAAGAGGGTTTTCGACGTCAACTTTTTCAGCGCCGTCTACTCTGCAAAATATCTTGCGGATATTATAAAAAAGTCGGAAACTCCCGCAATAATAAATATTTCGAGCAGTTCCGCTCTCGCAACTTTTGCCGGCATTTCTTCTTATTCCGCCTCAAAATCGGCATTAAAAAGCTTCACAATGGCTATCGGTGAAGAATACCGAGGCGAAATGTACGTCGCATGCGTATGCCCCGGTTTCACTTCGACGGATATTTTTATAAATCAAGGCATAGAAGAAAAAGAAAAGAGCTTTGTATTTAAGATATGTACGTCGAGCGAAAAGATGGGAAAGATGATAGTTTCGAGGATAAGGAAAAGAAAAAGGCTATCCGTTTTAGGTTATGACGCCAAACTTATGAATTTCTTCTATAAGATCATGCCCGTTACGACGGGAAAGATAATTACTTTTATTTTAAGAAAATCAAACCTGAAATTGTTTGAAAATATATAAAAAAAAGAGATATTTTCCAAAGAGGATAATATCTCTTTTGATTTTTATTATGATCAATAAGCTATTTCTTCAACGTCAAAAGATTTTTTGACAAGGTTTTTGGCTTCCACAATATCTTTAACCGCTCCGTCATATAAAAGCTGGGCAAGTGCGTTTCCTATCGCCGTAGCTTCGACCGGACCGGCGATAACCTTTCTGCCCGTCCTCTTTGCGGTAAGCTCGTTGAGGTAGCCGTTCTGACAACCACCGCCGACAATATTTATCGTATCAAATTTATAGCCAGTGATCTCCTCGATATTTTTGATAGCCTTTGCATAGCAAACGGCTAAACTGTCGTAAACGCAAAGTGCGATCTCTCCTGGCGTTTCGGGTACTTTCTGATTAGTTTTTCTGCAATAATCTTTAATAGCTTCTATCATGCTGTCGGGGGCAAGGAAAGATGGATCGTTTACGTCGACGATGCTGTCGAAATCTTTTACAGCCTTCGACAAAACGACGTAATCTGCCCAGCTGTATTTCTTTTCATGTTCTTTTCTGACGCATTGTATCATCCAAAGCCCCATGATATTCTTTAAAAATCTCGTCGATCTCTTATAACCGCCCTCGTTGGTAAAGTTGGCTTCGAGAGCTTTTTTATCGGATATTGCAACGGGGCTTTCAATGCCTAAAAGCGACCATGTTCCGCTTGAAATATAAAGCGGAGTGCCGTTTTCGGGAACAGCCATAACGGCGCTTGCCGTATCGTGCGTTGCGGGAAGAACGACGTTTACCTTATACCCTATTTGTTTTTCTATTTCCGGTTTAACGGGGCCGACAAGCGTTGCGGGATCTGAAAGAGGTTTAAAGAGTTTGAGGGGAAGATCCAAGTCTTTTACCGTTTCAAAATCCCAATCTCTCGTCTTTGCGCTCATTATACCCGTCGTGGAAGCGTTGGTAAATTCGTTTTTCTTGACGCCCGTCAAAAGGAAATTAAAGAAATCGGGCATCATGAGGAACATTTCCGCATTATCGAGTTTTCCCGTGAGTTTATCGGCATAGAGCTGATAGACGGTATTATATATCTGGAATTGCGAGCCCGTCCTCTCGTAGAGTTTTTCAAAAGGAACGATGGAATGTACTTTCTTTATCGGCTCTTCCGTCCTCGAATCTCTGTAAGCATAGACGTCGCCTATAACGTTATCGTCCTTGTCGATCAATGCGTAATCGACGCCCCATGTGTCAATTCCGACGCTTACGGGGATCTTTCCCGTTTCCTTACATTTTTTCATGCCTTCGACGATATTTTCAAAGAGTTTTTTATAATTCCACGTAAGGTGTCCGTCTTTTTCTTCCATTCCATTTTCAAATCTGAATATCTCTTCCAAAACGAGCTTGCCGTTTTCAATATGCGATAAGATGTGCCTACCGCTTGATGCGCCTATATCGATAGATAAATAATACTTTTCCATAAAAGTTACGGCCTTTGCCGCCCTCCGTTTTTTATATCTCTATGATATAATAAATTGAAGTTTTTTGCAAGAGTTTTTAATAAATTTCCTCTTATTTTTTATCAATCCATAAAAAAATCATTTTTCTTTACTTCTTCTCTTATCTTCTCGATTGTCTTTTTCTCTATTCTCGAAACATACGACCTTGAAATTTTAAGTATCGAAGCGACTTCTCTCTGCGCAAGCGGCTTTCCGCCTTTCAGCCCGTATCTTAAACAGATTATTCTGTATTCCCTTGCGGTAAGACAGTTTGAGATAACTTCAAGAAATTTAGTTCTTAAAATTTTATTTTCAACCTTTTTAAGCACGCCTTCGTCATCCTCGGCGATAATTTCTATAAGCGTCAATTCGTTGCCGTCTTTATCAGTGCCGATAGCGTCAGAAAGCGAAATGGCGCTTTTATGCTTTTTGTTGGCTCTCAGCATCATTAAAATTTCGTTTTCTATGCACCTCGCCGTATACGTTGCGAGTTGAGTGCCTTTGTTGGGCTCAAACGAATTTATGGCTTTTATCAGCCCGATCGAGCCGACGGAAATAAGATCGTCAGTATCTTCTGCGCCGCTATACTTCTTCGCTATGTGCGCAACGAGCCGCATGTTGTGATTTATCAGCATTTCTTTCGCATATGGATCGCCGTTTTCTCTGAATAACGTCAAATATTTTAATTCTTCTTCCTTTGAAAGCGGCTTAGGAAAAGCTTCACCGCCTATAGACGAACAAAAAAAGACAATTTTCGCAACGATAAAGTTCAAAAAATCAAAGAACATAAAGATTACCTCTGCTTTCTAATATACGTCGAATTTTGTCGTAATATGAAAAAGGCGATGCAAAACGCACCGCCTAAGACGTGATTAAATTATTTACTGAATTTACCGTTACAACCGCCGCATCTCGAACAACTCTCCGCACAAGAAGGTCTGCTTTCGGTTTCTTCTTCCTCGTCTTCGTAATCTTCTTCGTCATCATAATACTCTTTAACGAAAATTTCGTAAACTTCGTCAAGAAGAGCTTCGTCGTCGATAGGAAGCAATACGTCCTCTCCGTCGACGTTCGCAATCTTAAAAATGACGACTTCTTCGGGATCTATACCGTTTATAGGCTCGGAAGGCTGAAAAAATACAAACCACTCCCCCTTATGATCGATCGTCGCTATATGATGAAATTTCATTACTTCGCCGGCATCACCGTCAAGCTCTATAATTTCGTCTTTATCAATTTTATAATTTTCATTATCTTTTCCCATATGATCACTTATCTCCTTGCAGTTTGATTTTTCTCAAATAATCTTCTAAAATGTACGACGCAGCGATCTTATCTATCACGTTTTTTCGCTTATCTCTCCGCATGTCCGCCTCTAAGAGAACTCTCCTTGCCTGTAACGTCGTAAATCTCTCGTCCGTTTCAACTACTTTAATATCGGTTCTTTTTCTCAATTCCTCGATAAAAGACGCCGTTTTTGTCGTTTGAACGCTTTCAGATCCGTCAAAATTTACCGGCAAGCCGCAAACGATCGTGTCGGCACACTTTTCCTTAGCGATATTTATAAGATAATCTATATCCATATTGAAATTTTTACGCCAATAGGTTTCAAGCGGCAACGCCATCTCGTTGAAAGGATCGGAAATCGCTATCCCTATGCGCTTATCGCCTATATCGAACGCAATTATTCTTCCCAAAACAAATCTCCTATATGCTTTATACAAGATAAAGTATAACATTTTTAAATATTTTTATCAACTGTTTTTACGCAAAGAATAAATTTCGACAAAAAGCACAAAATATTTTCGGAAGAATACGAAGGAGATAAAATGGGAAAAGATTTTGCAGTCGGTTTATTTCTCGGCATGGTCGGCGGTGCGCTTATAATCGCCAACTCTTATAAAGCGAGAAAACTCGTAAAAGACGGACAGAAACAAGTACAAGAAAAAGTTACGGAAATGTGCGGTAAAAAAGACAACTCGTCCGATAACTACGAAGAACTCGACGAAGACTGAAAAAGCCGAAGAGGTGCGCCATATAGCGCACCTCTTCGGCTTTTCGTTATTTCAGTTTTCTCCGATAAACTCTCTTATCAAAGAATTTTTGGGGACATATTTTCTGTCTAAGCCATCAAAAGATGAACAAAACGCCATGAACTCATCTGAAAAACTTTTGTTTATCTCTGATATTTCCTTAAATTTTTGAACAAATTCCGAAAAGAGAATATCCTTATAGATAAGCGGCTCATAACCGATAAACGTATCTATATTATAGTTTGCTCTGTCTTTATACGGAAGTATAAATTTTTCTGTTCCATTCTCAACGCTGTCGTAAAACTTAACGGTTTCAACAATACTTCTTCCACGAAATAGCTTATCTCTGCACATGCGGCGAAGAAGCCTTAAATATCTTGAATGGAATATTCGATCATTAAATTTTACCCTCGTAATAACGCTCATGAAAATTTTGACGGTTTTATCCTCGTCGAAGTTTACAACGTCTGGGTTAAGAGCGTGTATGCCCTCGAAAATGATCAGTTCGCCTTTCTTTCTTTTAAGTTTTATGCCTGAATCAATGCTTTCCGCCGTCTTAAAATCAAAAGTCGGTAAGCTCACTTCTCTGCAATTTACAAGATCTTCTATCTGACTTGACAGAAGATCGGAATCTATCCTTTCCGGCGATTCGTAATCTATTGAGATATCGTTAAGTTTTACGGTTTTAAAATAGCTGTCCAAAGAAATGGTATGCGTTTCGATACCCATACCGTCAAGCCGAGCCTCGATTATATGCGCCGTCGTCGTCTTGCCGGATCCCGACGGCCCCGAAAGTAAAATAATCGGCTGTTCTTCTCTGTTTTCGGCAATTTTATCCGCAACGTCGTTAATTTCCGAAACGTACCTCTTATCCTCGTCTATAAAAGCTTTTTCTGTAGTAAATTCAGTTTTTAAATCTTCTATATCCCGAATTTTCATATTATAATTTAATCTACGTTACCCGATGCAACGAGGTTTGCGCCGTCGGAAATATTTTCGCAGATAATATCTCCTATCCTTATAGGCGTATTGCACGAAAGCGAATTTATCGTTTTCATAACCTCGAAAATGAGCGCTTTTTTTACGGGTTTATCCGTTTTAACGGGCACCATTTTGCCGCTTTTCGATCTGACGGTCGACGTAACTACCCTCATCGGACAAACGACTTCGTTTTCGGCGTACATCTTACCTCTCGGACAACTGTTTCCGGTAATGCTTACGGCTTTGCCGTTTTCAACCTCAACTTCTATTCTGCACCCCATCGGGCATTCTATACAAGTTAAATTTACTTTTTCCATATATCTTACGCCCCTTCGAGCGATAATGTTAAATCGCCGTCTATTTCCTTTAATTTGTCGGACGTTATAAGCAACGTTTCCATCTCGCCCGGCACGGCGATTTTTTTCTTTCTCTCTATTATAACCTTGTCGCCGCAAGAAAGCTTAAAAGTACAGTTTTTAAAAGTTCCGCTTACTCTGAAAAAAACCTTTACGTTTTCTTCTAAGTCGGTGTCTATCTTTTGCGGCAAAACGTAAGAGATATTTTTTCCGTTTATACAGTTGACGCTGTTATGCTCTTTTTCGCCGTTTATAACATAGTCGGCAGCGCTTTTTCCCGCAAGTTCAGACTCTTCCGAAACAAAATCAACAAGGTCATGAACGTGAAGAACGTTTCCGCAAGCAAAAATACCCGGAACGTCCGTTTCTCGGTTTTGGCTGACGATTGCCCCTCTCGTTCTGTTAGAAAGGGATATTCCGGCATTTTTGGTAAGTTCGTTTTCGGGTATCAAGCCTACTGAAAATAAGACGGTATCGCACTCAAATCTCATTTCCGTCCCCTTAATGGGTTTACGTTTCTCGTCAACTTCCGAGATCTCTACCGCAGTTACTCTTTCTTTACCCTCGATTTTGGTTATTGTGTGATTGAGATAAAGCGGAATACCGAAGTCGTCAAGACATTGAACGATATTTCTTTTAAGACCGCTTGAATACGGCATTATCTCGCACACCGCATGAACTTTTGCGCCCTCTAAAGTCATTCTTCTCGCCATAATAAGCCCTATATCGCCCGAGCCTAATATTACGACGCTTTTCCCCGGCATATAACCTTTTATATTTACGTACTTTTGCGCCGTTCCTGCGGAATAAATACCTGCCGGTCTGCTACCTGCGATATTGAGTGCGCCTCTGCTTCTCTCTCGGCACCCCATAGCGAGAATTATAGCCTTCGCCTTGACGGTAAACACGCCGTTTTCGGAATTTATCGCCGTAACTTTTTTATCTTTTGAAAGAGAAATGACTGTAGTATTTAAAAAGACGTCGATATCTCTGTTTTTTACCTCTTCAATAAACCGATAAGCGTATTCGGGACCGGAAAGACTCTCTTTAAATCTCGTAAGTCCGAAACCATTGTGTATGCATTGATTTAAAATGCCGCCGAGTTTATCTTCTCTTTCAAGTATCAATATATTTTTTGCGCCGCTGTCATATGCCGAAATAGCGGCGGCTAAACCGGCGGGACCACCGCCGATGACAACTATATCGTAATTCATCATTTTGTCCTCTCCAAAACGAGGTTAGAGCCTTTTCCGCTCTTCGTAACTTCGGTTAGCGGAATGCCGAGAGTTTCGGCGATTATTTCAGCAACCTGAGGCTGACAGAAACCGCCTTGGCATCTACCCATTCCCGCCCTTGTTCTGCGTTTTACGGCGTCTATATTTTTAGCGGGAGGGTTTTCCTTAACAGCCCTTATTATCTCGCCTTCCGTAATTTGCTCGCATCTGCAAATGATATGACCATATTCGGGGCTTGTCTTAATAATTTCATTCTTCTCATCATCGGACAAATTTTTAAAGAAATAATCGGGCTTTCTGATTGGGTTGAAATCTTTCTTCTCTCTAAGATCAAATAATTTATCAACCAAGTTTTCGGTAACGTATTTGGCGATTGCCGGCGCAGAAGTAAGCCCCGGAGACTCTATGCCGACGCAGTGTATAACGCCCTTTTTATTCTTGCTTTCTTCAATAATGAAGTCGTGCCTGTCAGAATATGCCCTTACGCCGGCAAATGAGGTTATTGTGTTGTAAAGCGGAACGTTTTTACACATTTTATTTGCTTTTTCTATTACCGAATTAAGCCCGTCGGCTGACGTAGAAGTATCTCCGTCGGATACTTCCTCCGCCGTAGGTCCTAAAATGATATTTTTGTCTACCGTCTGAGAAACGAGTATGCCTTTACCCTTGGCGGTCGGAGTAAAGAAAAGCGTATGGCTGACAAAATCTCCGCTCTCTCTGTCCAAGAGAATATATTCGCCCTTTCTTCCGCCGAGTTTAATGTAATCGTCCCCGACGAGCTCGGCGATCTTCTGTCCGCCTAAGCCGGCACAGTTAATTACAGCCTTTGTTTCAACTTTCTGTCCGTCCTGAGAATAAACCGTAAAATTACCGAATTCGCCGTCAATTTTACAGACATCGAAATTTGTTATAAGCACAGCCCCGTTATCCATAGCGTTGCCGATTGCGGCAATAGTAAGCTCATATGGGCAAACGATACCACCAGTTGGAGCAAACAATGCGCCAACGGCTTCGTCGGATATATTAGGCTCTTTATTTACGAGTTCTTCTCTGTCTAAGATCTCCAAGCCCTTTACGCCGTTTTTTATTCCCCTTTCTCTAAGCTCTTCGAGCGTTTTCATCTCCTCGAAGGAAAACGCAACGACAAGTGAGCCGTTATTGACGTATTTAACGCCGAGTTCTTTTGCGAAATCAGGCATCATCTCGTTGCCTAAAACGTTGAATTTTGCCTTTAACGAGCCTACGGCGGCGTCAAAACCGGCGTGAACTATTCCGCTGTTCGCCTTACTTTGCCCCATGCATACGTCGTCCTCTTTTTCCAAAAGACAAATTTTCAGATCGTATCTGCTTAAATTTCTGAGAATAGATCCGCCGATCACTCCTCCGCCGATAATAGTTAAATCATACATGATAACGTACCTTATATAAATTTGATTATATCGTTTAAACTCTGTAATATAAAAGATGGCTTTGCGTCGTACTTTTTTAAATCTTCTAAAGTCGATTCGCCGCTCAAAACCAAAATGGTATAAAAACCGCAGTTATTGCCGAATTTTATATCGGTGTGCAACCTATCGCCGACCATTACGAAATTATTGCTTTCAAGGTTTAAGCGCCTTTTTAGTCTTTCACCCATTCCGGGAAACGGCTTACCTATTATTTCGGAGGGTTTTAACCCGGTAGACTTTTCGATCAAAGCCATAAATGAGCCGACGTCGGGGACAAACACCTCGGGCGCCGGACAATTTACGTCGGGATG
>CACXDQ010000015.1 GCA_902766475.1 uncultured Eubacteriales bacterium | reverse complement strand
GTGGATTTTAGTAAAGGCGAGCGAAGGTGTATACAAATACATCGAGTGAGAATTTGCTGAAATACGCCGAAATTCAGTCGTTTTAACAAGTTCAATATTATTTTCATTCGGCTAACGTGAGAAGTGAAAAATTAAATATGCCAAGCGCCCGACGGCGAACTCGCCGTCGGGCGCTTTTTGCCGATAATCGACTTATAGACGGGTTTTTGAGGTTTTTATGCGGTAAAAAGTCATTCCCGAAAGGCAAGGCGCATAAGATAAAACGGGAGGTATCGTCCTTGTTTTACGATATTGAAACGAGAGTGATAAAAGAGGCGGAATTCGTCCTTAAAGAAAACGCCACGGTGAGGAGTGCGGCGAAGGTGTTCGGGGTGAGCAAATCTACCGTGCATTACGACTTAACGAAGAGGTTAAAAGACATCGACGGCGATATGTGCGAGAGGGTAAAGGGCGTGCTTTTTACCAACCTTTCCGAAAGACATATAAGGGGCGGCGTGGCGACGAGAAACAAGTTTAAAAAACAAAGGGGCAAATAATGGCGCTTCTCGGCAATATGCTCGGCTGTATAGGTATCGGCAACGATATTGCGCCCTATCCTTACAGATTTTACGTTTTCGGCACGAGCGGAGCGTGGATAGAGGGAATAAAGGGCGTAAAAGAGCTTTCCGCCGAGCGCATTTCACTCGTCGTTCACGGTGCGGTTTTGGAAATTACGGGCAAAAATTTGAGGATAATAAAATTCGTCGAAGGGGAAATGGCGCTCGGCGGCGAGGTCGTGAGCGTTTCGAGGGCTGATAAGTGAAGATTTTCGATAACTTAAAGAGAACTTTTTGCGTCGAGGGCGACCGCCCCGATTACGTCTTGGGCTATCTGAGAAACAAAAACGTCGCCTTATTCGACGTAAAATTTACCGAAAAAGGTGTAATTATTACAATCTATTCAAAAGATGTGTTAAAACTTTTTGCAATTTCAGATTGTTTATGCTATAATATAAAGGAAATAGGTTATAAGGGAAAGTATGCTCCGCTTAAATTTATTTTCGATCGCATAGGTCTTTTCATTGGCGCTGCGTTCGTTGCGGCGGCGGTTTTTATCACCGACGGGCTTATATCGTCGCTATGCTACGTAGCGGACGCAACGGACGTAAAGAAAGAAATACAGACGGCGATAGACGAAGAGGGCTTGGGCGAAATTTTCTTCTACGACGAGAAAATTTCGCAAAATATCCAAAAGAGATTGCAGGCTCTTCCCGAAGTTTCCTTTGCTTCCGTCTACAAATTCGGGCACAAGCTCGTGTTCGACGTGAGGACGGGCGGCGAAGAGGTCGTTCCCCTCAACGAGAAGAAACAAAACGTCCTTTCTTCCGTCGACGGTCGGGTGGAGAGAATGGTCGTTTTGAGCGGCACGCCCGCCGTAAACGTCGGCGACGAAGTTAAAAGCGGAGATATTCTCATAAGGGGCGAATACGAAAAGGACGGGGAGATAACCCCGACGTATGCGCTCGGAGAAGTTGTCGTTTCTTGCGTATATACCTATTTTTACACCGCCGTCGGTGAAGAAAACGCCGTCAGCGCACGGGCTAAGGCGATAGTTTTATCCCACCTCGAAGGAATGGAGATAATTTCCGTGGAAACTGCTTGCGAAAACAGCGGCGGTCAGATAAATTGCGTTGTCACGGCGAGGTACGCCGTTACCGTCAAATAGAAGAGGTATATATAAAATGGCTGATTTTGCGGCTTACGTAGACGTCGGAAATATGGGCGATATGACGTCGCTCCTCGGCGTTTTCGACGAAAATATCAATATAATAATGCGTGAAACGGGCGTAAACGCCTACGTCGAGGGGGCTAAGATAAAGCTTACCGGCGACGAGGGGCAAGTCGTCTTAGCGGAAACGGTTTTGAGAAAACTCCTCGCAATAATAAGGGCGAAAGAGCCGCTGGACAAGTCCCGTATCATTTACTGTGTGGAGCTTGCCAAAGAGGGCAACGCCGAGGGTATCGAAAAGGTCATGTCGGGCGTAATTGCGATAACTTCCCG
>CACXDQ010000014.1 GCA_902766475.1 uncultured Eubacteriales bacterium | reverse complement strand
TTATAGTAAACGACACAGTGCGTCGTTTACACCGATGCGCTCTAAGCAAAATGCCGACATTGCATTTTGCGGCGACCAAAGCGGCAGTCTACCTTGTGCCGCTGCGACACTCACGAAGAGGGAAGTGTTTGCAAAGAGCGTTAAATTTTGATAAAGAGTATAAAAGACGGCTTTATCAAAAATAGAAGTTCTATAATATTTCTCGTCTTTCTGAGAGATTCTTTGGTGCGCTCACTTCGTTCGCTTACTCAGAATGACAAAAATTTCTCTGTCATTCTGAGCGACCGAAAGGGAGTCGAAGAATCTCACGAAAAGGGAATTGCCTATAAAGAACAAATAAATTTTGATAAAGAGTATTAAAGGCGGCTTTATCGATTTTTTATTGCATTTTCTGCTTTGAAATGGTATAATATAAATATGAAATACGTTTTGAGTTTACACGAGGAAAATTTAAGATTCGATTATACTTATGAGGCGAAACCCGTCGCAACCAACTACTTTTGCCACATTCATAACGAGTATGAATTGCTCTTCTTTACCGAGGGCAACGCCGATTATATGATAGAGGACAAGACCTATCACTTAAAGCAAAACGATCTTCTTCTCATTCGCCCGGGGCAGTATCACCAACTTCTTCTCCTCTCCGACGCACCTTACGGCAGATACGTTTTAAACTTTAAAAACTTAGTTTTGACAGCCGACGAGATCGCCGACCTCAAAAACGCAAATTCCGTCTACCACCTCGGCAAAGAATCTTTTATAGGCGACTGTTTCAAAAACCTCAAAGAGTGCGAAGGGGAATATTCCGAGCAAGATTTCGAGAGATTGATCGACGGCACGCTGAGGCTTATCTTAATGAAATTAAAGTACATTTCCCACCTTTCCGCCGGCGGTTTTATGAGCAATTCGCCCATCGTCAATATGGCGACGTATATCAACGAACACATTGCCGAGCCGCTCACGGCGGACGTCATCGCCAAGCGGTTTTTCGTGAGTAAGTCGTTTGTCGAACATTCTTTCATTCGTCTTATGAAGATAAGCTGTAAACAATATATAAACCAGAAAAAAGTGCTGTATGCGCAGAGCCTTATAGCTTCGGGTATGTCCGCCGCCGATGCGGCAAAGGCGTGTTCTTATAAGAGTTACAGCACCTTTTACAGGCAATACAAACTCTTCCTCGGCGCAGAGCCGATAGGGGACAAGAAAAACGTCGAAATTTCCAAAATTCAATCTTAAAACCCGTTCTAAGTAAAGATCTCCCGCCATAAAATATAACAGAACTTTGAAAGGAGATTTTTATGAAAGACGGAATGGAATACGCAGAGATGCTCGAAATGCCCGTGTCGTCGTGCGACGTTGTCTTTAAACCGGCAAAGCGCAAGAAGAGAAAGAACGTAAAGGAAGAGGTCATCGCCAAGGTCAACGCTTCCGAAACGGAAGAGGGCGCTTTAGCGCAAGAAAACACCGAGGTAAAATTCGTTCAAAAGGGGCTTTTCGGGCTTAAAAAGATATTCGCCAAAAAGCCGACTTCGGAAATTTACGGCGAAAAGGCAAGCGGCGAAGAGCAAAAGTCGGATAGCGGCGAAGAGATTACGGAGAGCGCCGTAATCAAAGCCGTAAAGGGCGAAAACGGCGGAAAAAAGGCGGCGAAAAGCCGTAAAAAATTCAAATTCGATATTATTTACGCCGAGGGCGTGGCGATATTCGTACTCGTTGCGGCGATACTTTTAACAAATATTTTTTGGGAAAACAGCGGAATAAACACCGTTTTCAAAAACACGTTCGGCACGGGCGGCGAAACCGCCCTCGACACGAGGACGTATTTAAGTTTCAGCGCAAAATCGCCGAGCGAAGAGCTTTCGGCGGCGATGGACGGCGGAGTTTTAACGCTCAGCGGAACGGGTGCCGTCTACCCCGTTTGCGACGGAAAGGTTTCGTCCGTTACCGAAGAAAACGGCAAATACACGATAACCATAAGCCATAGCGACGTTTTCAAAACGGTCGTTTCGGGCGTAGATTACGCTTATGCGGAAAAGGGCGACGAAGTGTTTAAGTACATACCCGTCGGCTACGTCGGCGGCGGCGACGCAACGGTCAAAATGTACGACGGCGAAAATCTGCTCACTTCCTACATTTTGGAAAACGGAACTATCGTCTGGGAAAGCTGATATGAATAAGCTCGAATGGAGCGTTCATCCGCTGTTCTTTATTTTCGGATTATACTTTGCCGCAACGGGCAAAGTATTTTCTTTTTTAGTGTTCACTTTCTCCGCCGTAATACACGAACTCGCCCACGCTCTCGTTTCCGAAAAGTTGGGCTATAGGTTGAAAAAGATAAGTTTAATGCCTTACGGCGCAGTCATTTCGGGCGACATTTCGGGGCTTAAATACGTCGACGAATTGAAGATAGTTATAGCCGGCCCCGCAATAAATTTTCTCATAGCACTCTTTATCTATGCGAGCTGGTGGGTGTTTCCGAACAGTTATCCCTACACCGAACTCGCCGCTTACGCAAATCTTTCGCTCGGGCTTATCAACCTCATTCCGGCATACCCCTTGGACGGCGGAAGATTTCTGCTCGCAACGCTGTCGCTCAAATTAAAGAGAAAAACGGCGGTGAAGATAGCCAAAATTTCGGGATTCGTCTTTTCGGCGGCGCTGTTGTTTGCGTTTGCCTATTCCGTCTTTACGGCGGTGAATTTTTCCATTCTCTTCTTTTCGCTGTTCATTCTCTTCGGGGCGGCGGACGTAAACTCCAACAACAGCTATATAAGGATATGCGAGGGGCTTTCCCCGTCGTCGCTTCACCGAGGCAAAGAGATAAAAACGCTCGCCGTCGACGAGAGTTTTACCGTCAAAAAACTGTGTTCGCTCATGCGTGACGACTGTCTTTATAAGGTTTACGTCTACCGAAAAAACAAGCCGCCCGTTGCGATAGAGCCGAACGAACTTACTTCTATCCTCGAAAAAAAGAGCATTTACGATAAACTTATTTCATAGAATTTTTAATAACCTATTGCAAAAACATCATAAATATGTTAAAATTAAGTGGTGAATACGTTAGATGAGATACTAAAAAAAGTCGAAAAACCGTCGAGATACATCGGCGGCGAATACGGCGAGAGAAATTTAAAGCCCGACCGCTTCAATTATTGTATATGTTTCCCGGACGTCTACGAAGTTGCGATGAGCAATCTGAGCATAAGGATAGTTTCGGAAGTTATAAACAGAGTGGACGGGGCGGTGTGCGACAGATGTTTCGCTCCGTGGCGTGATTTCGGCGAAGAGCTTAAAAAGGCGAATATCCCCCTTTACTCTCTCGGAATGAAAATGCCGCTTAAAGACTTCGATATGATAGGCTTTACCCTTCAATACGAGATGAGCTATACGACTATTTTATATATGCTCGATCTCGCCGGGATACCGCTCCTTCGGGAAGAGCGTGGGGACAATTTCCCCATAATACAAGCCGGCGGCCCGTGCGCCGTCAACCCCGAGCCGCTTGCCGATTTCGTGGATATATTCGTTATAGGCGACGGCGAGGACAGCATGAGAGAGCTTGCCGAGCTTAAACTTTCGTGCAAGGAAAAGAGAGATTTTTTAAAGAAGGCGGCGGCTATCCAAGGCGTTTACGTCCCGTCGCTTATGGAAGTAAAATATAGAGATAACGGGCTTATAGAGGGGTTTTCGATAGATAAGCCCATCAAAAAAGCACTGTGTAAAAACCTCGACAAGGGCGCATTTCCGCACAATATGTTGGTGCCGAACTGCGAGAGCGTTTTCGACAGAGCCGTAATAGAGGTGATGAGAGGTTGCTACCGTGGTTGCAGATTTTGTCAAGCCGGCTTTATCTACCGCCCCGTGCGCCCGAGAATGCCCGACACCCTCGTCGGACAAGCCGTCGACCTCATAAAGAACACAGGCTTTGACGAACTCGGCTTAAACAGCTTGTCTACGGGCGACTATCCCTATTTGAAGGAGCTTATAGATAAGCTTAAAACCGACCTTCCGAGCGACACCAAGCTCGCCCTTCCGTCGCTTCGCTTAGACAGTTTCGACGGCGAATTTGTTCAGGAATCAAAGAAAAATTCGCTCACGTTTGCGCCCGAGGCGGGCACGCAGAGGCTGAGGAACGTAATAAACAAAGACATCACCGAAGAGGACGTCGAGAGGGGGCTCAAAATGGCGTTCGACATGGGCTATTCGGGCATAAAGCTCTACTTTATGTTCGGGCTTCCCACCGAAACGGACGACGACCTTTACGGCATAAGCGACATTGTAAATAAAATTCGGCAGATATATTCGGCAAACCCGTCGAGGGCGAGAAATTTAAGGATAAGCGTAAGCGCCTCCACCTTTATACCCAAGCCGTTCACCCCATTCCAGTGGGAAGCGCAGATAACAGAAGAGGACGTAATTCATAAATCGGGGCTGCTCAGAAGTAAGCTCTTTCAGAGAAATACTTATTTAAGTTGGAACGACTTTGCGCTTTCGGAGATGGAAGCGGTGCTTGCGAGGGGCGATCGTCGGCTCGGCAAAGTGCTTTTGTCGGCGTACAAAAAGGGCTGTTATTTCGACGGCTGGACAGATTGTTTCAAGCCCGACAAATGGAACGAAGCGTTTGCGGAAAACGGCGTAGACAAGCGGTTTTACACCCGTGAATGGGGCGAGGACGAGATTTTGCCGTGGGATTTCATAGACGTTTTCGTGGATAAGAAATTCCTTTTGAGAGAGAGGAAAAAGGCGTATAACGCCGAGGTTACCGGCAGCTGCAAGACGGGCTGTAAGGGCTGCGGAATACAAAAAGTATATAGGTGCGACGTATGATACTTTTCAGATATACGAAGATCGACGGAGCGGAATACATTTCCCACCTCGACGTGTTGCGGCACATAGGCAGAACGTTCGCGAGGGCGGGGATAAAAGTGGGCTATTCGCAAGGTTATCACCCTCACATGCTCGTGTATCTTTCTGCGCCGATAGGCGTCGGAATGAAGAGCCTTTCGGAATATTGCCTTATAGAAACGGAAGAGCCGCTCGAAAACTTCGCAGGTAGGTTCAACGAGAAATCGCCGAGGGGCTTGAAATGCACGGGCGCATGGTTTACGCCCAAAAAAGTCGGCGTGGCGAGCGACATCGTAAAGGCTCAATACTTCATTTCCGGGCTTTCCGACTTCGACGTGAATGAAATTGCGGCTATGCCCGAGTTTATTATCGACTTAAAAGACGGCAAGACGAGGGACGTAAAGAGCCTTATTTATTCCGTCGAGAGAGCCGAAGGGGGCATAAGGTGCGTTCTCGGCTTTTCTAACGGGCTTCGTGCGGAGAGATTCGCCGCAAAGCTCAAAGAGATGTACGGCGGAGAAAATATCGATATAGTTAAGGAAAAAGCGCTTTTGTCCGACGGGCGTGAATTTGAATATATTTTGGGGTAAAAGATGATAAATATTTATATAGACAGCTTCGGCGGCAACTTTGTCGGCGCAGTGGCGGACGGGACAAGGCTTCTGGAATACCGACTTGAAAAGAAAAATAAATCGGTAACGATAGGCAGTGTTTTCAAGGGCAAAGTTGAAAACGTGCTTACGGGTATGCAGGCGGCGTTCGTCAACGTGGGGCTTGAAAGAAACGGTTACCTTTCCGCCGGCGACATGCTCATGGACAGAAGCGAGCTTGAAGGCAAAGTTGAAATTCCGTCGATATTGGACCTCAAAGAGGGCGACGAAATAATGGTGCAAGCCGTCAAGGACCCGGCGGGGAACAAGGGCGTAAGGCTCACTTCCAACGT
>CACXDQ010000013.1 GCA_902766475.1 uncultured Eubacteriales bacterium | reverse complement strand
CTCATGCTCTCCGAATTCTGGCACAGAGGCAAGGCGGTAACGACGGTAAATGAAGGCGTTTACACGACGACGGTCGAACTCTTCGCTCCGTCAAACGGCGTAACTAAGAGCTATGCTCTTCAACTCGGTATGAACGGCGACGAATCGGGCTTCAACGGCTGGCTCGGCGCAATCTGGGATTGGAACTATGCGTTTATAACCCCCGAGGGCGTCATCGAACAGAACCCGGCTTTAACCGACGGCATGCATGCCGAATACGTCCTCGACGGCGAATTCAACGACGCTATATGGACTGACGCCGTAAAGACAAAGACCTATACTACGGACGCTAACGGCGCAACCGTAAGCGTAATGGGCGTAAACGGCTCTTACGGCGTAATGCTCGGCTTCACGGTAGTTCACAAAGAAACTTTGGATCACGTTATTCAGCAAAGCGGCACCGAATGGTGGCATTTCCAGAATGTGGAATTCAGACTTATCGAGGGCGTCACTCAGCGTGCGGTATCCCACTTCAACAATTTCCACGTAAACTGCGAAATGGGTTATAAGAGCGTGGATAACGGCGACAAAACCTACACGACGACTTACGAAGTGTTGGTACCCTACTACCTCCTCGCCGGACACGACGCTTCTTACAGATACGAGTTCTGGATGGGCGGCGTTTACGAAACGGGCTTTAAATGGCTCTTCACCGACAACAGAGTTTCCCATTATATTACCGTAAACGGAATGGAACAGGCTTAACGCAAAATATGCCGCAAAGCGGAAAATTTTCCGCTTTGCGGCGAAAATAAAATTATCCAAGGAGAATAACATGAAAAGATCATTCAGAGCGCTCACCGCACTTACCGCCGTATTTATGGCGTTCGGAGCGGCGGCTTGCGGCGGCGGCAACGGCGGCGACGGCGACGTCGAACTCGATTCCGAGGGCAATATCCGTCCGTCGGGCGGCGGCGAAACGACCATTACCTTCTGGGGCTATGGCGACGACAACGAAATTTCCGTATTTACAGAACTCGTTTCCAACTTCAACAAGGCGAACGAGGGAACTATCAAGGTAAACTACGAAATAAAGGGCAATTCCGATTATTTTGAATCTTCTCAGTCCGCTCTTCGCCAGTCGAAAGCAAAAGTCGACATACTCTACGTCGGCGATTCAGACTTCAAGAGCTTTGCCGAACTCGGTTATCTCGAGCCACTCGACAGCTACATTGCGACGAGCAGCGAGATCGTCATAGAGGACATGTGGGAAACGTCCGTAAACCGTTTTAAATACGACACGACGACCACCACGCAGAACGGCCCCGACGCTAAATATTGGGGCATACCCAAGGATATAGGTCCGACGGTAATATTCTATAACGAAACCTTCTTCAAAGAGGCGGGCGTAAACGTAATTTCCGTCGCTAAAGAAGATCTCGCTTCCTTCAACGGCGGCGCAAAAGATTCGAGAGGTAAGACCAAAGCCGAATACGGCATCACTTCCGAAGTAAAGGAAAAGGGCTATTTCGAGCTTGACGGCAAGAAGTGGTTCAACAATCAGGTGCCGATGAGCTGGGACGAATGCGTAACGCTCTCTACCCTCGTTCAGAATGCGCAGAGAGCTAAGGGAAGAGCCGATTTCTACGGCTATTTCACCGAATGGTGGTTCAATTACGGCTGGTCTGTCGGCGGCGACTGTATCGAATACGTTGCGACGGACGACCCCGCTTATAACGGCGGCTATTGGGATTTCACGCTCATGGACGCAACGCCCAACTATATCGTTGCGGACGACAATGCGGCGGGCTACACCATAAACGGCAACAAGTATAACGCAGGCGAAATAATCTCGTGGCAAGATAAGCTCGTAGACACTAAGGCGACGACAAAGACTGTCAAAGCCGAACTCGAAACGGCAGTTTTAGAAGGCAAACTCAACAGACTTCCCTCACAGAGGGACGCTTTCGTCGAATTCGTAAGAATCGGTCAGTCGGCGGACAAAGTAGTCGAAAACGGACTTAAAGGTTACGGCATATGCCCCTCGCCCACTTCGCTCGGCGGCGACAGCGGCAAGTCAGTAGCCTTCTCTTCGGGCAAGATCTCCATGCTCGTAGACGGAAGATGGAACGTCGTTGATTTCCGCAACCTCATGGACGGACACTATGAATGGGACGTCGCTCCCCTTCCGCAGTATAAGGAATACGACGAGGACGGCAACGTTAAAGTACACGGCGTCGAGGCGGGACATTCCGGCTCGGTTGCGCTCTGCATAAACGCAAAGTCGACAAAGAAGAATGCGGCTTGGAAGTTTGCCGAATATATCGGCGGCAAGACGGGACAGACGGCTCAATCGCTCTCCGGCTTCGCAATTCCCTCGCAAAAGGACATAGCCACTTCCGACGTATTCCTTCAACCCGGACAAAACCCGAGAAACGCAATGGCGTTCGTAAGGGCGGCGGCTTATGAAACCCCCGGCGACTGGTGGTATCTCAAAGACAAGAAGTGGATAGACGACTGGGCTGGCGTTTTGAACGGCGACGTGAGAAACGGCAACCTCACTTTGAGCGGTTTCGAAAACAGCGACAAATATAAGAGAACTTGGGATCTCCTTAAAGAATACACCAAAAAATAAAAAACTTTATGGATAATATAAAGGTATCCGCTTCGGAAGGGACGGCAAAACCGCCCCTTCCGAAGCGCAAAAAACATATTGATAAGGAAGAATTGGCGGGCACGCTTTTAGCGTCTGTTCCGCTCATAGGTTTCGTGCTTTTCGGGCTTATTCCGCTTATAATGGCGTTTGCGATGGCGTTTTTCAAAATGCAGGACTACGCCCTCGACGCAACGAGCAAGTGGATAGGGCTTGACAATTTCAAATTCGTACTCACCGACCCCATGTTCTGGGAATCGGTGGTAAACACGCTGATACTCGGCTCGAGCGTACTTATAAGTCAGGTCTTTGCGCTCGTCATCGCATACCTTTTAAGCCGTGATATAAAGGGCAAAAAGGCGTTCAGAATGATATTCTTCATTCCTTACGTCTGTTCCGTCGTTGCGATAACGCTCATGTGGAAATACATGTTCAACACGAACTACGGTATCATAAACATCATTATCGGCAGAACGGGCGACAATGCGATAGACTGGCTCGGCGACTCGGCGTATTTCAGCTGGGCTGTAATAATCATGTCCGTATGGTCGGGCATGGGCTACGGCATAATTTTATACACGGCGGCGCTCACGGGCGTAAACAGAGCCATGACCGAAGCGGCTGAAATAGACGGCGCCGGACCGTTTACCAAATTTTTCAAAATCGTTCTGCCGACCATATCGCCCACTACTTTCTATCTTCTCGTAATGGGCATTATCGGTGCGCTTCAATCGTTTGCCGTAACCAACGTCTTAGCGCAGGGCGGCGGACCTAACGGCGACGGAATAACGATAGTTTTCTATCTTTACAGAAACGTTTTCAAATATACGGAAATGGGAAGGGCGAGCGCCACGGCTTGGATACTTGCGTTTATGATCCTCGTCGTAACGGTGCTTCAATTCGTATTTTCAAAGTGGGTGAATTATGAGAACGACTGACAGAAAGACAAGGTTTTCACCCATAGCGCAAAAAATAGCGATATACGCCATACTCGTCCTCTATGCGGTCATAATAATCTTCCCCTTTTCGATAGTCGTCTCCACGGCTTTTAAGGACTGGAAGAGCGCCGCATCGGCGGAATTTCAATGGATATCCCAAAACGGCATAACGATGGAGGGCTTCAACGAGGTGTTTTTATACAAGGCAAACCCCTCGGCGGCACTCCCGACGCTCGTAAAGGCGTTTTTCAACACGCTTTTCTACATTCTTCCGCCGACGATAATGGGTCTGCTCACCTCGTCGATGGCGGCGTATGCGTTCGCTAAGCTGCGCTTTCGAGCCAAAAACTTCATGTATGCGGCGCTCCTTGCGACGATGATGATACCCGGAACTATTACGATAGCTTCGCAATTTTCCATCTACGACACGTTGGGTTGGGTAGACACGCCCCTCCCCCTCATGATACCCGGCATGTTCGGTGCGGCGGCTTGCGTATTCTTTATGCGGCAGTTCTTCACCGGCATACCCGACAGCATCATCGAGGCGGCAAAGCTCGACGGCGTGAGTTACGTCGGCATATTCTTTGAAATAATGGTGCCCCTCTCCGTTCCGGCTTTGATAGCTCAGGGCTTGCTCGGCTTTATAGGCGGCTATAACGATTATTTCAACCCCCTTATTTATCTTCAATCGTCCGACAACTACAATCTTCAAGTAGCGCTCAAAACGTATGCGAGCGTTTATGAAAAGAAACAGAACTTCGTCATGGCGGGCACACTCGTCGCCCTCCTTCCGACGCTTATAATCTACTTTATCGCTCAGGATTTCTTCATCGAAGGGATAGCTGCGAGCGGTATAAAAGGTTGATAAACCTAAAAGGGAGAATTTATGAAAAAATTATTGACAACTCTTGCGGCTGTCGCCGCAATATCTTCCGCCGCATTTTTGGTTTCGTGCGGCGGCGGCAACAACAATAGCGAAAGCGGCAAGACCGACGTCGGAAAATTTACTTACGACAGCGAGCTTCTCTCTAAAGCCGACGACGTTTCAAACGGCTATAACTCAAACCTCTTCTATGTCAACACGCTTGAATTTCAGTTGGCGGACCCGTCGGTAATACAGGTTACCGAGGGCGAGGAAAAGGGCTGGTTTTACGCTTACGGAACGAGCGACGAGATAAACTGCCACGGCTTTCAGGCTTGGAGATCGAAAGACCTCTCGCACTGGGAAAGCATGGGCGTCGCCTTCCAACCCGACTATAACGTGGCGTGGGCTTCGGACAACTATTGGGCGCCCGAAGTCATCTACGACAACGGCGTTTACTACATGTTCTACAACGCTTTCAACGCAAACAAGTCGAACTCTCTGTGGCTGTCGGTAGCATACTCGAAAAGCCCTGCCGGACCCTTCGTTTCGCCCAACGGCAGAAGGGACGCAAACGGCAAGATGCTCTCCGCTTCCGAGCCTGTTTTCGACGTTACCGGCTCCAATAGCGAACTTCAAAAGCTCGCAGAGAGCAACCCGTCGCTTCTAAAGACCAACGCTCTCGACGCAAGCCCCTTTATCGACCCCGCTACGGGCGATAAATACCTCTATTTCAGCTATTACGACAACTACGGCGAAGGCTCGTTTATCTACGGCATGAAGATGAAGGACTGGTTCACGCCCGACTATTCCACTTTAAAGGCGTTGACTTACCCCGGCTATGCTACGGTCAAGGGCGGAATAGAGAGGATCTCTTCCGAAAGGCTCAACGAATCGAGCGTAAACGAAGGTCCGTTTATGATGTATAAGGACGGGAAATATTACCTCACGTTCAGCGTTTTCGGTTATCAGGATCCCAACTATCAGGTAAAACAGGCGATTGCGGACAGCCCGCTCGGCGATTTCGTCAAGATCTCTCCCGACAAGGGCGGCAAGGTCATTTCGACGGACACGGTAAACTGGTCGCACATAGTAAGCGCAGGTCACCACAGTTTTATAACTTGCGGTGACGAGCTATTCATCGCATATCACACGTTTAAAGACAGAAACTCCGTCTACGGCGGCAGAGCGCTTGCGGTTGACAGAGTTGAATGGACGACTAATCAGGACGGCGTTGCGGTAATGCACACCAACGGCCCGACGTGGTCTGTTCAGCCCCTCCCCGAATCTCTTTCGGGATATAAGAACATCGCACCTTCCGCAACCGTTACGGCAAACCTCACTTCGCCCGACAGCGACGTTAAACTTTTAACCGACAACCTTATAAAGTATCAGGAATTCGACCTTGCGGAAGAATACGAGGCGACTGCCGGCACGTCCACCATTAAACTTTCGTGGAACGAGGCAAAGACGGCGAGGGCGATACTCGTCTATAACTCTTACCTCTACGAAAACACGTTCGTCAATCTCTCTCAAGTCGAGATAGAATATTTAAAGGCGGACGGAAGCACGGATAAGGTTACGGCGCAAAGCGTTCCGTTCGACTGGAATTGGCACTTCGAGAACGATTTCGAATTCATAAGACCGGGCGGTGCGGCTATAATGGAATTTGCCGACCTTCCCGTCAAATCTATTACCATAACGATAAAATCGGCTGACGGTGCGGAAAAACTCGCACTCGGAGAAATAGTCGTCCTCGGCAAGGACAAGGCTGTAAGCGGAATAAGCAAGTTCGAGGAATACTCTTACGAAAACGCCGAGTACGGCTCTGCGCACATCGTCAAGGAAAGCCTTAATTTCGGCTCTCCCGAAAAGGGCGTAGACACGTTCTGGGGCTACGACCTCTCTCACGACGACGGCACAGACGAGGCTTACATTCTTCAGACCGGCGTTTGGGATCAATACGCATTCTTCAAAGACGTCTACACAACTTCCTTCTATGCCGAGGCGGAGATAACCGTTACGGCGAACAAGCCTTTCGCAAAAGACCCTTATCCCAAATTCGGGCTTGCGGTATCATGCGGCGGCGCTCACCCGAACACGATATTCTATTACGTGGACGCCGTGGGCTACACAAACACCGTCGTCGGCTGCGCACAGCGCCGCCTCGACAACAGCGATTGGGACTGGAACGCCACCGAGCAGCTCGTCAACGCCGCCGGCATTTCCTACACCAAGGACAACTACGTCAAGCTTGCGATATTGAGGCTCGGAAAGAGTTTCTACCTCATCTGCAACGACAAGCTCATGATATTCTACGACAGCTTTAACATCTTCGGCGACGAGCAGAATGCCGGTATAGGTTTCCTCTCGTTCAACACGCCAATGAAGATAAAGAACTATCTCGTTACGACGGACAGCGCAAAACTCGAAGAATACGCCGTTAAATACGCAAATTCGCTCACGGGCGAAAACTTCGGCAAAGGCGGCAGTTTCGCCACCACAACGGGCTGGGATCTCTCCCTCGACAGAGGCGAAAACCCCACCGCCGTGCAGACGGCTAACGGCGATCAATACGCATTCTTCAAGGGCGTTTATACCGATAAATTCCTCGTTAAGGCGGATATATCCGTAACGAAAGACCTCGGAGATCCGTACCCCAAATTCGGGCTTGTGGCAAGAGTTGCGGGCAACACGTTCTTCTTCTATATCGACGGAACGGCTAACTACACCGCTCAGAGGGTAGGTTACGTTTCGCAGGACGAGAGCGGCAACTGGATATGGTCTACCTCGAACGAACACAAAGAGGCGGACGCAAACTTAGGCGAATACAAGAACGGCAGCAGCACGACGATTTCGATGCTCCGTGACGGCGACACGTTCTCCCTCTACGTCGGAGATACGCTCGTATTCACCGTTTCGGGCATAAGGGGCTTCGGCGAAGGCGAGGCATCGGCTGTCGGCATACTCTCGTTCACCACGGGAATTACGGTTACAAACTATTCCGTAACGACCGACATTTAAAACCCATAAGAGATTTTACCGCCGCAAGGCGACAGCCTTGCGGCGGTAAAACAATCAAATGATATTTATATTTTAACTTAATGATATTTACATTTTTTAAGATAATAATTAAAATATTTCAGAAATCATTTTTTACCGCAAAGCAAGGAGATAACATTTTATGGCATATTTAAGAACGGAATATCCCCGTCCGCAATTTCAGAGAGAAAACTGGCTGCCTTTAAACGGCGAATGGCAATTTGCTTACGACGATGACGACAGCGGCATAAAGAGGGGTTTATACACCGGCAAAAAAGACCTTCCGCTTAAAATAAACGTTCCGTTTTCATATCAATACGAGGCGAGCGGTATAGGCGATACCGCCGTTCACAATACCGTGTGGTACAAGCGCAATTTTACCGCCGACAAGAAAAACGGCAGAGCTATCCTCTGCTTCAACGGGTGCGACTATATTACCGACGTATGGGTAAACGGCTTGCATGCGGTTTCGCACAAAGGCGCCTATGCGCCGTTTAACGCAGACATCACCGACCTTATCCGCACGGGCGAAAATACGCTCGTCGTAAGGTGTTTTGATTCCTTAGACCCCACTCAGCCCCGTGGCAAACAGAGCTGGACGGGTGCGCATTACGGCTGTTGGTACATTCCCAACACGGGTATATGGCAGAGCGTTTGGCTCGAATACGCCGGCGACGACTACATCGACGGTTACAGCCTTCTCCCCGACGCCGACCGCTGCGCTTTCTACGGAGATATAAAAACTAAATTCGCCCTTGCCGACAGCGTCGAGATAACCGTCGGTTACGAGGGCAACGTCGTAAAGAAAACGAAATTTTCGTTAGACGGCAAATATACGAGATTTACGATAAACCTCATGGATCTCAACTTCGTCGACGAAACGTTTTTGTGGCAGCCGAACTTCCCCAAGCTATTCTACTTCACATTTGAGCTGTATTTGGGAAATAAGAAGGTAGACT
>CACXDQ010000012.1 GCA_902766475.1 uncultured Eubacteriales bacterium | reverse complement strand
TGAGAACGATATCGTAATGCCTACGAACGTTAATCTGAATAGATTAAGAAAACGGCGGGTTGTGTTCTATGGGAGAGTAAGTACGGAGCATGAAGCCCAAATCTCTGCTCTTGAGAATCAGATGCAATGGTATGACGACGAAGCAAATCGTCACGGAAATTGGCTCGTATTAAAAAAATATATCGATGAAGGAATTACCGGGACTCAAGCGAAAAAGCGACCTGCATTTTTGCAAATGATTCAGGATGCGAAACAAAAGAAATTCGATTTGATAGTAACGCGTGAAGTGTGTCGTTTTGCAAGAAATACGGTAGATACGCTTGTGGTAACGAGAGAGCTTAAAAATTACGGCGTAGAGGTGTATTTTGTCGTTGATAATATTTGGACGATGGACGGAGACGGGGAACTGCGCCTTACGATTATGGCAACGCTTGCGCAAGAAGAAAGCCGCAGAACTTCCGAACGCGTCCGTGTCGGGCAGAAAATAAGTCGGGATAAAGGCGTTCTGTATGGAAACGGAAATATTCTCGGATACGATCGGGACAAGAATACAGGCACTTATATAATCAACCCCGAACAGGCTGAAACGGTAAGAATGATTTACGATTTATATGCTTCCGGAAAGGGAATGACGCAAATTCGCGATGAGATGATAAGGCGAAAACGCAAAGACAGTTACGGCTTGGTGCGATGGGAAAATACTAAAATTTCGCGTATATTGCATAACGCAACGTATAAAGGCTATCAAGGATACTTAAAATCACGAAGAGATAACTTTCTTGACCAAAAAATCATAAAAAATCGGGACGAAGATACATATCTTTACGTCAAGGGTAATTATGAACCGATTATCACTGAAGAACAGTGGGATAGGTGCAGAGAAATAAGAGAACAGAAAAAGAGACATTGCACTTATTTTACTCAAAACGGCGAAGTTCGAAAGGAAAGCGGAGTATATTCAAGCAAGGATATATGGAGCAGAAAATTAAAATGCCGTTGCGGATATAGGATGCGCAGAAATAAGTGGCATAAAAATAAAAGCGGAGAAGTGATTTATGGCTATAAATGCTATAATCAATTAAATAACGGCTCAAAAGCAATAAGAGATAGCGTTGGCGTTGAATCGGAAAAAGCATGCGACTTGCGAGAAATCTGCGATTGGAAGTTTGAAATGATGGCTCGTCATATTTTTTCTGGTTTATGGGGTAATAAAAAAGATATTTTAAATGAGGTTTCTTCGTTATACCGAGTGAATTCGCGCGAAAATAAAATGGAAACAGATCGCGAAAAAAGCGAGTTGGATAAGGAAATTGCAAAAATCGATGCAAAAATGAAGCGTCTGACACAAATGCGCTTGGACGATGAATTGCCGAAAAACGAATACTTGGAATTTAAGTCCGATTTAGAGAGTAAAAGAAATGAGCTTGTGCTAAAGAGGTCAAAACTTAATTCAAAGACAGAAACAGATCCCGACGGGTTGACGGAAAGAATACAAGAGTTTTTATTGGCTAAAATGAATTTTACGGAACATTGCATTGATAGGGACGTTATTTCTCAATTTGTAACAACGATAATACCGAGAACGGAAACTTGTTTTGAGTGGTATTTGAATTTTGACCTTATCGATAAGCCGAATGAAGAAAAGAAAATGGTTTGGGAATTTCCTATAGAATTTCAGGAAGCAAAGTCGTATCGGACCGAGGTAAATTCGCTTCTTCGCCCTACGCAGTGGCAAGATCTTTTAGTGAGAGTGTATGTGTAATATAAAGATAAAAGGGCATAAATCATCGTTTTATATTTGTGTTTGGAAAAATATTTTTCCAAAACAGGCATATAAAACTTGACAAATGGCTATTATAAAGGTATAATGCTGTATATGGAGGCAAGAAATCATGTTGTGCCAGTTCGGTTTTAAAAATTTTAAGTCTTATAAGAATGAAACGATATTTGATTTTCAAGCGGGAGAATTAAGCGAATTCAAAGAATCCTTAATTAAAGACGATAAGGCAACGCCGCTATTGCCGGTCAGCGTTGTGTACGGTCCCAATGGCGGAGGGAAAACAACGTTATTGCAGGCTTTATCATGCTTAATAACAATGGTTGTTTTTCCGATCCATGAATTAAAAAAGAATCGAATGAATTTGATAGTACAGCAAAGAGTTAATTACGAGCCGTTTTTATACGACGAAAAATCAAAAAACGAACCTACTGAATTTAATCTGTATTTCAGAAAAAATAATAATGAATACAGATATTATGTGGCTATAAAAAACGACATTGTTGTATCAGAATCGTTATTCAGAAGAGGAATCGGAGCAAAAAAGACAGCAGTCATTTTTACACGCGAAGAAAACAATATAGACTTAGGCGCAAGCATAGGGAAAAGCGGTATTAATACAGACGTTAACCCGAAGATGTTGTTCTTATCTTTTTTAGCGATAAATTACAATATATCTGTAATAGTCGAGGTTCAAGAATGGTTTGAATCTTGTGTGATCAGAAATTATGCAAATCCGATTACAGATCTAAAAATCATGATTAACGAAAACGAATCGTTTAAGAAACCTTTTCTTAATCTGTTAAATGAAATGGGCATAGATGTTTGCGACTATCGCTATGATAGCGAAAAAGAAGATTTTTTGTTGACGCGTAAAGTAAATAACGTTGATTATTCATTATCATTGAGCAAAGAATCTGCCGGTACGAGAAAACTTTTCGGATCGCTTCCGATTTTAATGATCGCTTTGCGGACCGGGCGACTGGCGATTATAGACGAACTCGATGCAAAACTTCATCCGAAACTTTTAAGATACATCATTTCTTTGTTTACAGATCCGAAAATAAATAAATTCGGAGCGCAATTGTTGTTCACTTCGCACGATATGTCAACAATGAGTAATGAAGTATTTCGTAGAGATGAAATTTGGTTTGCCGCTCTGGATGATGAACATAGTAGCGAGCTGTATTCGCTATATGAAATCCGGAAAGAAGACGGGAAAAGGGTAAACGCGACGGCTTCTTACAACAAGCAGTATTTAGAGGGCCGATACGGTGCCGATCCTTATTTCAAGAAAATGCTTGATTGGGGGGATTGGGCATGAGTTTAAAACCTGTTAAAAAATCTGACCAAGAGAAAGATTGGCTAAAGAAGAGAAACGATAAAAAAATAAATATATTTCCGGAGTATCATTTAATTGTTACAGAGGGAATAAAAACAGAGCCAAACTATTTTGAAGCGATAAAACTTAGAATTAACGAAAAATATAAAAATCGTATAAGTTTAGAGATAAGAGGTGACGGCAATAATACTGTCGGGCTTTTCGAGGACGCAAAAAGAATCGTCGAAAGCAATCAAAGGCAATTTAGTTTCAGACACGTTTGGATTGTATATGATACAGACGATTTCCCGAAAGATAAAATAGATAGCGTTCCGGAGTTGTGTAAGAAAAATAGCACTTCGGATTGCCGATATCATGCAATATGGTCGAATCAATGCATAGAACTTTGGTTTCTGCTACATTTTGGTTACTATCATTCGGATTTGCATAGAAACGATTATTTTCCGAAACTCGATAGGTGGTTGAAAAGCATTAGCTCCGGGAAATATGAAAAAAATCGAACGGATATGTTTTCAGTTCTTGAGCCGTATATGAATGATGCGATAAAAAATGCTACTCATTTGCAGCAACAAAACAAAGATCAATTACCTTCAAATTCTAAACCGGGAACAAAAGTTTATGAACTGATTGAGATGTTAAAGCCGTATTTTTAAATAGACTTTGAGAAATGAACGATTATTCTGAAATAAGGAATAACAAGATGATAAATGCGAGAATAGCACATTAAAGAAATTCCGAACGAAGATATGATGCGAGGGGAACACCTTAAAAAGAAATCCCGTTTGAGATTTTGCCCCTTACAAAAGTGAGGGGCGTTCTTTTTATCAAAGAGGTAGTTATTGTAAATATTTTTAACTTTAACTAAATTGCCTCTGGATTTCTATATCGCTTACAAAGATACAAAATAGATTAAGTAACTTTAAGTAATTTTTTTCGTTTGAGAAAAAAAAGGATGGTATCCGCAAAATTCTCAATCGAAGTTTTACGTGAGTAAAAAAAGAAAAAAATAATAAATAAGAAAGGTTATTGAATGATACCTTTATTGTAAAATATATATGGTGTTTATCTGTTGTGGAACACAAGATATAGTGTTTTCGGCGTTATACTGGCGACAGACTATAAACAAATATGCTTTACCCTAATAACACGCCACCACAGGCGAATATCAAAAACCCGAGAAATCTCGGCGACAAAGTCGAAAAGACGGTAAAAGACGCAGTTAAAGGCATCAAAAACCTATTCAAGAAAAACTGATAACTGACAGAAGAACAGATAACTAATAAAAATGCGCACGGGCAAGCCCGTGCGCATTTTTATTAGTATTAAATTATACCCTAACGGGCTCATATTGTCTAAAAACAAAATAAATAAACCCGATAAGGTATAAATTTTTTAAAACGCTTGACAAAAGCACCGAAAGGGTATAAAATTATTTGCATATTTGCTCCATAAAATTGTGTTTAATGCAATTATTTGGAGCAAATATTTTTTTGCCAATATAAGTTTTAACTAAACTTACGCAAAAACCCAAGAAATGCAGCGTTTTGCGCTAAAATGGTTAAAAATAAAGATTTTATTACGCACATTACAAAAATTACTTAAATTACGCAAAAAGCGTTGACATTTATTCGTATTTTGAGTAAAATAGGTATAGCGATATAAGGAAATTACGTTAATGGAAGATTTTTATTTAAGTCAAGCCCTATTTCATACGCAAGACATATTAAACTGTTTTCCGAGCGAAAGAAGTATGCAAGTCAAATTGAAGGCGTTAACGGAAAATGGGCGTATTGAAAAAATAAAAAATGGACTTTATGCGACTGTTAATTCATTGACGGGCGATATTTTTGCGAGCCGTTTTGAAATAGCGTCCGCACTTTTTGAAAATGCTTGCGTTGCATATCACTCTGCATTAGAATTTCACGGACTTGGGAATCAAATGTTTTCTGAGGTGCAAGTCTTTACCGAGAAACGCTATAATCCATTTGTTTATAACGGGCTTGAATACAAATTTTTCTCATACACTGCAAAGGGTGGAATAATGCGTTTAGAGCAAAATGCAGAAATAGTCGTTACCGATTTAGAAAGAACGGTCGTTGACTGCATTGATCGTATTGACCTTGCAGGTGGACTGGAAGAACTTGTCACGGCGTTAAATAGTATTACTAATCTTGACGAGCAAGCACTACTTTCTTATTTAAAAGAGTATGATAAAAAATTCGTTTATAAAAAAGCGGGATTTTTGCTTTCATTACTTAAAAAAGACCTTCTTTCACAAAACTTCTTTGATATATGTAAGCAAAACTGCTCTATAAAATTAGAAGATATAAGCGAAAACAAGAAAATGCTGAAAAAAACGGATAAGTATTGGGGGCTTATGTATCCCGAAAAGCTTATAAACACAGAAAACTGATATGATAAACCTATCTCCAAAAAACGTAGTTAAAATAGCAAAGGAAACAAACTTTATAAAAGATAACGTTGAAAAGGTTATGCGCCTTGCGGATATTTTAGAGTTTGTGTTTACGTCTAAATGGAAAGATAAGCTTGCACTTAAAGGCGGAACGGCTATCAATTTGTTTTATCGTGAACTTCCAAGACTTTCCGCTTATATAGACTTGGACTGTATTGGCGACACGAAAAAAGAAATGGAGATAAAGAAGAACTGTGGAACTTCTTGCAGATGGCGTTATTCCAAAAGAATTATTCGCTTTCGCCGCAAAGCAAAAGATATTTTGCTTTAGATTCTGCCGTTTTTCAATATATAAATAACG
>CACXDQ010000011.1 GCA_902766475.1 uncultured Eubacteriales bacterium | reverse complement strand
TTTTTAAATTTTTTTCCGTTTACATACGTTATCAATTCCGCCAAACTCCTTATAGGGCGATCGGTCTTTTCGTATTGCGCCGCACAGCCTATGCCGACGGTCGTAAAACCGCCCGCTCTGCCGGCGTCTATCCCGGCTTCGGCGTCCTCGACGACGATACATTCCGAAGGCTTTAAGTTGAGATAAGCCGCCGCCTTTAAAAACACTTCGGGGTCGGGCTTGCTCCTTGAAATATTGTTTCCGTCGGACACGGCGTGAAAATATTTTGCGAGGTCTGTCTTTTCCAAAATGAGCGGCGTATTTTTTGACGAAGAGCCTATCGCAAGTTTTAAGCCCATTTCCCTCAATTTTTCAAGCACCGCCCTCGTTTCGTCCGAAACGTCGGAAGGCGTCATTTTTTGTAAGAAAGAGCGGTACAGCCCGTTTTTTTCCTCAGCCATAACTTCCTTTTCCGCACTTGAAAAAGTCTGATCGGAATAGGATAAAATTATTTCCAAGCTGTCCATTCTCGAAACGCCGCGAAGCCTGTCGTTGACCTTTTCGTCGAACGGAATATTAAGTTTATCGGCAAGGGCTTTCCACGCCATATAATGATATTTATCCGTAAAAAGCAAAACGCCGTCAAGATCGAAGATAATTCCCTTTATAATGTCATTTTTCATAATACTTTCTCAAAAAATACGACGGAGTGCAGCTCCACGCATGGCAATAGCTGTTTACCGCCTTGCCGCCGTAGGGCGATTCGTCGGGGTTTTCGGGGTTGTAGAGTTCAAAGAACGTGTCGGCGCCCTCATTTACCATTCCGCCCCAATAATCACGCAGCACCTTTCTGCCCTCGCCTTCAAGACCGCTTTGTATAAGCGCCTCGACATAGTGGTGCATCATATACGGCGTAACGGGTTTTATTGCCTCGTTATGATCTTTCAATCTTCCCAAAAGCAATGCGTTTTCTTCTTTGCCGAACACTTCCGCAAGGGCGTACCAGACGTTCGTCGCATACGAGATCTGCCCATTTTCGCCGCTTGTAAACAAGCCCTTTTCGCCGTCGTAAAACTTCTCCGTCGCCGCCTTGCTCTTTAAAACGACGTCTTTTTCGTAATCAGCGCAATCTTCTTTCAGCTCTCTCAAAAGCGCAATAAGCGACTTTTCGGCATAGATATATACGGCTTGCGCCCCGGCTTGCTTATTGAGTTCGAGCGACCAGTCGAGAAAGCACCAACCGAGCCTGTCGCAATCCCTTATCACGTCGCCGTCGAATTGTTTTTTAGCAATTTCTATCTGCTTTTTTGCAAGCGGCAACAGCTCTTTCGCCGTATTTTTATCGCCCGTGGCTTTAAAATAATCGTAAAGCGTGGGGATAAATAGCAGAGAATAGTCGAACATAGACGTGTCGTCGGGCGAAACTTCCGGCTTTGTGAACACGCATTGACTTATATAGCCCTCTTCATCGGCAGTCGCCGCAAAGAGATACAGACACCTCTTCACGAGGTCGTTTTCTTTAAAAGTATAATAGTTTGTAAGGGCTTGAAGGCGCAGATCGCCGAGCCACAATCTTCTGTCACGCTTAGGGCCGTCCTCGAACTCGTATTGCATACATTCGGAAAGCGTTTTGAGCGCAACTTTATCTATCGCCTTTTCGAGCTTGTCGCCGCCCGAGAGCTTCACGGTGCTTTTTGCGCTCGTGAGCGATCTCACTTCCGCCTTTTCCGCCTTTAATTTGTATTTCGGGGAAACGGCTATGACCTCTATTTTTACATATCTGAAAGCGTAGCGGCGTTTAAAGGAATAGGCGCAGGGAAATTCGTCTATATGAATTATTTCCTCTTGCAGCCACCCCTTGCTTATCCAGCCGTAATAGGCGGAAGTGTCCTCGTCTATCTCCTGCCGATTTTCGCAAAATTTCACCTTTAAAAGCGCAGGGGCGTCGAAATGCGCCCCCACGGTAGAAAAATACAGCTTTAAATAGCCGACGAAGTGATCTCCGAAATCGTAGACGGCGCAATCGTTTTCACCGAGTATATATTCGCCCGAAACGCAATGCGTTCTCCTTTTGAGCTTAGGTTTTAATTCTTCGGCTGTCTTTAAAAATTTTTCGTTCATTATAGCCTCGTATCCCATTTTCCGCAAAAAGCGTCGACGGGGCTTTTGCCCGTAAAGGGGCTTTTGCCCGTCAGTTTGTCCATAAGTGCGTCCAAGATCTCATCCGCTCCGCCGTAGGTGTTTATATACGTCTTTACTCTCGGTGCGTCTAAAAGATGGTAGGGGTTTTCGAGCGAGATCATCACCGTCGGCACGGAATTTATATACACGGGAACGTCCGCCCCCATCGGCTCAGCCCACTCTATCCTCACCGTCGTCTGATTAGATTTCGTGGAAAGGCTGACGAGATAGATTATGAGGTCGTAATTGTCGTAGACGTCCTTGACGGGTTTAGCCATTCCTTCCCAGCCGCCGCCGGGAACGAAAACGTCGACCTCAAAGCCGTTATCCTTTAATTTTTGAATAAATTTATCGCAAGCGCCGAGGGAAATTCCGCCCCCGAATGCGCTCGCCGCACCCTCTTTTTTATAGACGAGAACTCTCTTATACTTGTCGGGCGAAATGGGCAAAACGCCCTCTTCGCACTTTACGAGAGTGATATTTTTATCCGCAACCTCTCTCGCAATTTTCTTATGCGAAGAAGAGCCGACGACAGCTCTCGCCTTCTCCTCGCTTGCAAGATTGTCTTTCTCGTGAAGTTTGAGCGACGCTTTCAATGCGAGTATGCGCATTACGGCTTCGTCGAGCCTCTCTTTCGTGATAACTCCGCTCTTCACGCCATCACGCATAAAGGCGAAGTCCTCTTCGAGATTTTTGGTAAAGAGGAACATGTCGCAGCCCGACGCTATCGTGAGCGGAACGGCTTTTTCTCTCGGCATCACCGTGCCCATGCCCGCCATCGTGGTGGAATCGGTAACTATAAGCCCGTTAAAGCCGAGTTTTTTTCTCAATAACCCGTTTAAAAGTTCGGGCGCAATAAGCCCGGGCATAACGTCTTTATCTTCGAGAGAGGGGTTTAACGCCTTGGAATACGACGGCAACATTATATGCCCGACCATGACCGTCTTTGCGCCGGCGTCTATGCAGGTCTTATAGGCTAAGCCGTAGCTTTTATCCCATTCCTCGCACGAGAGGGTGTTTACCGAGGCGAGGAGATGCTGATCTCTCTCGTCAACTCCGTCGCCGGGGAAATGTTTGATGCTTGCGGCTAACCCGTGCTTTTGCACTTCTTCGACGTAAGCCTTTCCGAATTCCGCCACCGTAGCGGCGTCGCCGCCGAACGTCCTCGTGTTGGTTATGGGGTTTCTGAAATTGTAATCTATATCTATGATAGGCGCAAACGCCCAGTTTATGCCGAGGGCGGAAGCTTCCTCGCCTATCACCCTCGCAAGCTCCGTGGCGTATTTTTTATCGCCCGTAGCCGCTATGCCCATCTGACAGCCTACCCTCGTTCCCTCGTAACAAGCCTGATTTAAGCCGGCTTCGAGATTTGCCGAAATAAGCATGGGTATCTTTGAATTTTTCTGCAATGCGTTTACGGTATTGACTATTTCCGCAATGCTCATGGTGCGAGTCATAACTCCGCCGACCTTCAAGCCCGACGCAAGGTATTTTAAATAATTTTCGTCGTCGGTATAGGTTATAAGGCAAAACAGCTGCGCTATTTTCTCCTCTTCCGACATACAAGAAAGGGTGTTTTCCACCCACTTTATATCACTATCGCAAAGATAGAACGGTTTCGATTTTAAGTCCATTTTAAGTACGTTTTACGCTCCTTTACGAGCTTTGCTATGCGAGGTCATCGCCCCGAAACATTTTTTGAAGAAGTTTCCTATCGCCCTCTCGTTGCTCAGATAGATGAGGAAAACGACGAGGAGAACGGCGTTTATTATAGATTGCGTAGACGAAGTTACTTCGTTTGCGAACACGACGAACGTGGAATTTAAAAACGCCATTGAAATTCCGGCGAGGAAATAGCCGAGTTTGTCGTTGGAAAATCTGCCGATAAAGCCGCCTATAAACATAGGAAGAAATGCGGTGAACATTATGCCTATCGAGCCGAAATTGAGCGAGCCGCCGTTAATGAGCGTGCTTCTCGAAGAATTGATAAAGCCGACTACGCCCATAAGCGCACCGCAGATAAGATAGCACGCTATTGCGTTGGGTATTTCCTTTATACCCGTGTTTACGGACACTTTCTGCCCCTCTTTTAAAGCTTTATAGTTATACCCGAACTTAGTGTGGTCAAAGAGATATATAATTATCGCAAGCACGGCGATCATCACTATAAGCGGATAATACCAACCGCCCGAAAATGCCGTCATCGAGGCGTTTCTCACTTCCGCCGTAATGTAGCTGCCCTCGGTTATCGTGTAGGTTACGCCCTCTAAAATAAGCGTTACGCCGAGCGAAGTTATTATGGGCGGTATCTTTAAAAGAACGTAAATTCCGCCCGAAAGTGCGCCTATTATCGCACCGACGACAACGCTTAAAAGGAGCATTAAAACAGCACTTCCCGATCCGCCGCCGAGTATGGAATAGGTGATTTTGGCAGCGATAACGGAAGATAGCACCGCCATCGAGCCGAGAGAGAAATCGAATCTGCCGCTATTGAGGTTTATAGACAGAGCTATAGTCGTTATGGTAATTACAGCGGCGGACGCCGTGAAGTTTGCGAAACTCGCCTCGGTCGGAAAAACGTTTCTGCCGTTTGCGGCGCAAATTATCAACAGTACGGCAATAAAGATCACGGGGATAGCAAGCGTGCCTATCGCCCTCTTACCTATATCTGCCATATGCTTTTTACCCATTAAAGCGTTCATATAATTACCTCCTCATAAAAGTTAAAGGATTTGCCGCCGCTTAAGGGCGGCAAATCTTTTATCGTTACAAAAATCTTTACGCAGGCGTTCTGTCAGCCGCAACGAAAGCTTTGAAAGTTTCGAGGGTGACGGTCTTGCCGATAACGGTATCCAAAAGGGCTTTGTTTATAATGGGGGTATCACCGCTGTCGGCAACCTGGAATTTTTCAGCGGCTTCAGCCGTGGTAGCCACGCCGTAACCCTGCCCGAGAGAGAGGGCGTTGCCGTTGTCCTTTATAACGTTGCCGTGAACGGCGTTATAGACTGCTGCGAAAACGGGACCGATGCTCGAAGCGTATTTGCCGGCAAGATAAGTGAGCTTGCCGCCTTCCTGCGACATCTGAGCGACGTTGCCCGCCGTGAATGCGTCTATATCTGCATAGTCAACGTTTGCGCCGGCGAACATAGAGGAGAAGAAAGTAGTTGCCATACCGACGGAAAGGAATGCGTCGGGAGAAGTTGCGACAGCGCCGCCGATCTCACCGAAGGTAACGTCGGGGTTGAAACCCTGAACGTAAGCGGTAACGGTTATATCGCCCTCGACCTTGGAGAGGGTTACGCCCTGATCTGCGAAGATCTGACCGACTACTGCGCCCATATCCGTCTGTCCGCCGTAGCTAAGACCGAGACCCGCAAGTATGCCGGCGGCTCTGTAAACGTGCATCGGGTTGGGAATGAATGCGCCGTAAATAGCGACTTTTTCAACTTCTTTTTGAGTTTTGTAGTATTCGCCCATAGCTTTGCCCGCTTCGTATTCGGTAGCCATGTCGGGGCCTATCTGACCGACAAAGCACTCATAGCCCTTATACTTTTCGTACTGACTGTCGTCGAGCATGCCGGAGGCTACGGCATAATACATCTTGTTGCTTTCGCAAGTTTCGATCTGCATAGCTCTGTCGCTTGCCGAAAGGGAGATGATAGCGTGATAGCCCTGAGCCGCAAACGTTTCGATAGCCGAACGCTCGCCTGCGGCGTCCTCCAAAGCTTCGGTGTAGGTGAAATCTACTTTATACTGCTTTTCAAGGTAGTTTTCATAGTAGTTGCGGAAAGCCTTGGCTTCGTCGCCGTTTACGTCGGAAACGAGAACGCCGATCTTGACGGTTTTGCTCTCTTCGAGGTTGGGGAAGCCGTTGCCCTCTTCGCCGCTGTCGTCGCCGCAAGCCGCAAAGCCCATCATCATGCCGACGCAAAGTGCGCCCGTTACGGCGATAGCCATAATTTTGCCAAACAATTTTTTCATTTTTTGTTCCTCCAAACAAAATTTTTTTATTATTTTTTTACGCCCGTAGGACGGTAAAAAACACGTTGTTATCTCGGCAAGTTCTGAGATTTATAATTCATACTTGCCACATATACGATGGCGAGGAAGAATACGGCGCTTATTATCTGCGAAATGCCGTATCCGGCGTTGCCCTGAATGAGTATTTTTAAAATGTTATCCAATAAAACGTAAGAAAAACCGCCGACGATAGCCGAATATATCTTCGAGCGAGGTCCGCCCGAAATGGGCATTCCGCCGAAAACTATCGCAACCAATATCTGCATGCCGAGGCTGCCCGCCGTAGTCGTCGTAACCGAGGGGGTATAGACGAGAGTTAAAAATGCGCCCAAGCCCACGCCGAGCCCCGCCATTGCGAATGCGATTATTGCGTATTTATTGAGAGAAATGCCCGTCATCTTTGCGCATACGGGGTTTCCGCCCAAAAATTTCTGTCTGCGCCCTATCTTCGT
>CACXDQ010000010.1 GCA_902766475.1 uncultured Eubacteriales bacterium | reverse complement strand
TATTGCCAATAGCTTAGCCGACTCTAAATTAGCGTTTGATATAGCCATCTCTCTGCCGAGGCTCAATTTGGTATATGCGAGCGCTTCGCCGGCAACTATGAGCTTCACGTTGAATGCGAGTATAGAAGAAAACTGAGGGAAAAGTTTTCTTGCAACGTCGGGGATAACGAGCTTTGTCAATACTCTGAATTTGCCGACGTTATATACGGCCGCCATCTCCGCAAGCTTAATATCTCTGCCCTTTACCGCCCCGACGACCGCCGCATAAAGCATGGGGAACGTCACGACAAACGACACGGCTGACGGACTTTTATCCGTCTTGAAAATCATCAGACACCAAAGAATTATAGCCATCGTGGGCGCTGCCCTCATAGCCGCCGTAAGCGGCAATAAAAGCTTCTCCGCAATTTCGTTCATCCCTGCTGTAACGCCAAAAACGAGCGCCGCAGAAAAGGCGATAGTAAAGCTCGAAATGACCCTCGAAAGATCGGAGCCGACTTCGGCGTAAAATACGGAGCTTTTGAAAAGCCCGATAAATTCCATGAAAATAACTTTCGGCGACGGCAAAATAAGTTCGTTATTTATAGATGCCGACAATACGAACAATATAAATATTACTACCGCTACGGAAATCAGCGGCAGTAATACGTTTTTTAATATTTTCTTTTTCATCAGAGGTAGAAATCTTCACCGGGAAGCTTTCCGCCTATCTGTTGCGCATTGTAGTTTTTAACGGCGTTTAAAAACGCTTCCACGTCTGCTTTTATGGTCGAAGCTTTTTTGCAATCGATATTGCATCTGTCGAGTATATCCGCATTGAAAGCCGTGCTTTTAAGCGTGCTTTCCGCTTTTGCGAAAATATCTTTCAATTCGTCGGCTTTTTCATAGATAAACGTCTTGTTTTCAGCCATCTTCGCAAGAAGAGCGTCAATATATTTGCTTTCGGACGAAACCTTGTTGTTTACGCAAAGTCCCGCTTGAACGAAGTTTACTTCGGGATATGCCTTTTTCCATTCGTTTTGAAGGTTTAAAGCTATCTTTTTATTGAGCTTTCCGGCAATCGTCGTTACCGCAGGCTCGCCCAAAAGCGCATAGTCGGCTTCACCGTTATTGAATGCGAGGATAACGCCGCTTGCGGCGTCCGCATAGGTAAGCGTTACCTTTTCTTCCGAATTTTCATCTTCACCGTTTATCTCTACACCGTTTTTTGCGAGGAGATTGCGGAATATGACGTCGGGCGTGCCGCCTGCGCCGACGGAGATGACCGTCTTGCCCTTAAATTCCGAAAAATCGGTAACCTCATTGTCGCCCACGACGTAAAGACAGCCGAAGATATTTACAGAGGCGAGCTTAATGCCGAGTTCGGGCTTGACATTATAGAATACCGAAGCGAGGTTTAAGGGAGCGATAGCCATGTCGTAATCGCCGCTTAAAACGCCCGAACGGATATTCTGAGCGCCGTTCACGAGGTCTACCGTCGTGTTGTAGACGTATTTTGTGCCGTTTTCGGTATATTCATAGGTAAAACCGTCCAGAATGTTTGCGACGGCAAGCGACGGCGCACCGTCTACAACGCCGAGCTTATACTCGAACGTCTTGGTTTCGGTAATTGTTTGAGTTTCGCTTTCGGTCTGAGCGTCGTTTGCACCGTCAACGCAAGCGACGAACGCAAAGAGCGTGAACAAAGTAAGTAAGGTTGCAATAAGTCTTTTCATAATATAACTCCTTAAAATTAAATTTCTACGTTAGTAACGGCAGATTTTACGTTTACGTTTTGTATTCTGCCGAGTTTTCCCGTCATTGCGGAAATGATTTCGTTCGACGCTTTCACTATCACGCTGATAACGTAAACGTCGCTTTCATGGTTGGGTATTCCCATTCTTCCGATGATATAATCACCGTATTGGGACAAAATTTCGTTCACGGCGACTGACGCCGAGCGGTCTTTTTCGATTACTATACCGATAACTGCTATTCTCATAAAATCTCCATAAAAAAGCGCATACCGAGGGTATGCGCACTAAAACATATTGTTATTTAAGCCGACGTAAAATAGATATTTTACGCAAGGTCAAATACGTTTTGCGCTTCCTCTCCGAAAAATCATCGATTCAGTAGCTTAATTATATAAAAAATAAATGCGTTTGTCAACTTATTTAATTGCAGTTTACAAAAAAATGTTGTATAATAGATATGAAGAAATTTAACGGAGGGCATATTATGCCAATAGTAAATTCTAAAAAAATGTTTGAAATGGCCTACAAGGGCGGTTACGCTATCGGCGCATTCAACGTAAACAACATGGAAACGATACAGGGTATCGTCAACGCAGGCGTAGCTCAGAACGCTCCCCTCATCCTTCAGGTTTCGTCCGGGGCGAGAAAATACGCTAACCCCGTATATCTCAAACACCTCGTCGAAGCGGCTGAAGAAACTTCGGGGCTTCCCATCGTATTGCACCTCGACCACGGCGACAGCTTCGAGCTTTGCAAGAGCTGTATCGACAACGGCTTCACTTCCGTTATGATCGACGCCTCCAAACTTCCCTTCGAGGAAAATATCGCCATCACTAAACAGGTAGTAAACTACGCTCACGACAGAAACGTTACCGTTGAAGCCGAGCTCGGCAAACTTGCCGGCATCGAGGACGCCGTAAACGTCAGCGCCGACGACGCAATGTTCACCAACCCCGACGAAGTTTACGAATTTGCAACTAAAACGGGTATTGACTCGCTCGCTATAGCTATCGGCACTTCGCACGGCGCATACAAGTTCAAGCCCGGTCAAAAGCCTCAGCTTCGTTTCGATATTCTCGAAGAAGTAGGCAAACGTCTCCCCGGCTTCCCCATCGTTCTTCACGGCGCTTCGTCCGTTCCTCAGGAATTTGTCAAGACCGTAAACGAATTCGGCGGAAAGATGCCCGACGCTATCGGCATTCCCGAAGATATGCTCAGAAAAGCCGCCACCATGGCTGTCTGCAAGATCAATATTGACTCCGATCTGAGAATGGCTTGCACCGCCGCTATCCGTCAGCACCTCTTTGAGCATCCCGATCATTTCGATCCAAGACAATATCTCGGCGACGCAAGGGCAAACGTTCAGAAAATCGTCGAACACAAGCTCGTCGACGTTCTCGGTTGCGCAGGCAAAGCCGACGAATGCAGATAATAACCGCTTGATTTTGAGCCGAAACGTTAGTTTCGGCTCTTTTTTATTCCGCTAAAAACTCCATTCCTTTAAAGAGAATATCGTTTACCATATCGTTTCTTAAATAATAATATATCGTCTTTCCCTCTCTCCTGCAATCGACTATCATTGCGTTTTTCAAAAACTTAAGCTGATGGCTTACGGTAGTTTGATTTATCGATAGATTATACGACAATTCCGAAACGCACATTTCAGAAAAAGAAAGAGCGCATATTATCTTTAATCTCGTTTCGTCGGCAAACGCCGAAAAAGTCAAGCTAAGTTCTGTTAAAATTTCCCTTTGCGGCATGTAATCGGACATATTCTTTTTCTTACGTGATATTTCTGCACATTTGACCATATTAAAATCTCCTTACAGTTATATTATACTATATTGCTCTTTTGAGGGCAATTTTTCATAATCGGAGATTTTGTCGCATAACGTATATTAAGCACGAAAAAAGACGATTTCGGAGGTTTATTATATGTGTTGTTGTAACGATTTGGTACTGCTCGGAATTTTGTTTCTTCTATATAACGGCGGAGCGGTCGATTTAACTCAACTTCTGCTCCTTCTCGCACTTTTGACAACTACAGGAAACAACGTAAACAACGTTACCACTACCACCACGACCACAACTACAACAAATTAAGAAAAATGCGAACAAACGTTTGACAAATGATTTTTATAGTGCTATAATTATTTTACAAACATTTGTTCGCACACACAAAACGGTAGCTATTATTTAACTTATGAAAAGAGGGAAATATGACGTTTGAAATAAAAAAACAACCTGTAATGACATTTTTAGGCTATAAAAAAAGGTTTTCGGGAAACCCTTACGACAGCGACAGAATAAAGCAAGAAGAAAGCTTTTTTATGACAACGAGAGCCAAACAATGGATGCTTTCAGGCGCATCGATAAAATATACGACAGATTTTTGCATTATTACAAATATAGATGACGGCGGATATGATTTTTATATCGCGTATTTAGTAGATGAGGCAACTAGGAAGGATCTGTTCGACCCGTCTGTTAGCGGCATCGATTTTATCGATAAAATGGATTTTCTATCCATAGTTATACCCGAAGGTAACTATATTGTGTACAAGACCGACAAAAGTAAAAAACCTATATCTGAATATAGAGCGATTGTTGAATCATTAAACGATAAAATATCAAACATGAAGGAAATATCCATGCGTAATGCGCCGCATATCACGGCTTACCATTGGCGCTACGATGACCCCGAAAAAAATCGATATATAGAAGTTTTAATACCTATACAATAATTTAACTTTTTTAAGTAATAAAAATTTTTACAAAATTTGTTCGGGTGTAAAATGATAGACGGCAACAGACTTAAAATACTCGTCGAGAGCGCAAAATACGACGTTTCGTGTTCCTCGTCGGGTTCGGAGAGAAAAAACAGAGATTACGGCTTGGGAAATTGCGCTGTGGAAGGCATCTGCCATTCTTTTACCGAGGACGGCAGATGCATTTCTCTGCTTAAAATCCTTTTGAGTAACGACTGCGTTTATAATTGCGAATACTGCGTAAACAGACGTTCAAACGACGTGCCGAGAGCCACCGCTACGCCCGACGAGATTTGCGATCTCGTCATCAACTTTTATAAGAGAAATATGATCGAGGGGCTGTTTTTGTCGTCGGCTATACACATAAGCCCCGACAACACTATGGAAATGCTCTGCGACACAGTTGTTAAACTGAGAACGGTCTATCATTTCAACGGATATATACATTTAAAAGGCATACCGTCCGCCGATAGTAAGCTCATAGTAAAAGCCGGAGAATATGCCGACAGAATGAGCTTTAATATAGAGCTTCCGTCCGAAAACAGCCTTAAACTGCTCGCCCCGCAAAAGGACAAGTCCTCGATACTGACGCCGATGAATCTGATGGCGAACGAATATAAATATGCGAAGAGTATAAGATACAACAAGTTTTTACCCGCCGGACAAACCACTCAGATGATAGTGGGCGCATCGCCCGAAACGGACGGGCAAATAATTCGCCTTTCGCAAGGCTTATACAGAAAATACGCCTTAAAAAGGGTTTACTACTCGTCTTACGTTCCGATAAACACAAAGTCCGCACTTCTTCCGATGAAACCCGTGGGGCTACTCAGAGAACACAGACTTTATCAAGCCGACTGGCTATTAAGGTTTTACGGTTTTTCCGCCGAAGAGATAATAGGAAACGACGAAAACCTTTCGGAAGAATACGATCCGAAATGCGCTTGGGCGCTCCGCCACCCCGAATTGTTTCCCGTCGACGTAAATACTGCGCCGCCCGAAATGCTCGTAAGAGTGCCGGGGATAGGTTTCAAAAGCGCTTATAAGATAGTAAGTTCAAGAAAATACGGCAAACTGAGTTTTGACGATTTGACGAGAATGAGAGTTGTAATGAAGAGAGCGATACATTTTATAACTGTCGGCGGAAAATTTTTAGGAACGGAAAACACGAAACTTATCGCCGCCTCACTATCGAGCAAAAACGACTTGACGGCAAACGTTCAGCTGTCGCTATTTACGGAGTAATTATGACGATATTTTTGTTCGACGGTACGAAAGAGGGGTTATTAAGCTGCATTTTCGATTGCTACAAACTAAAAAAAACGCCGGACGTCGTTTCGGCAACGCCCGTTCAAGCAAGCCTTAACGACGAGATATTCGAGATAAAAACAGACATCGAAAAGGCAAAGAGGGTTGAAAAATTTTTTCACGGCTGCGCCACAAAATACGTTTTGCACGACGTAAGCCTTGCATTGCGGAGCGGCGACAGCAAGAAATACACCGTCGTTTTTTACTACTTAAAACTTGCCATAGACAATAAAAATACCGATATTTCCCGAAATTATGCCGATAAATACGTACTCGGTTTTGCGGATATAATCAGGAAGATAACAAACGAAGTTCACAGAATGAAAGGTATGCTTAGGTTTTCGGAAACCGTATCGGGGTTTCTGTATGCGCATTACGAGCCGGACAACGACGTTACGGAGCTTATTATACCGCACTTTTTCAAAAGACTGGGAAAGAGTTATCCTTTTATGATACACGACACGAAGAGAAATATCGTCGGACTGTCAAACGGAAACGAAACTACGGTATTTAATGCCGGAGATAGGCGCATTGACGTTTATCTGACCCGGGAAGAGAGCGAATTTATAGAGCTTTGGCGAACGTACTACGACAGCGTAAATATAAAAGAACGCAAAAATTTAAAGCTTATGGGGCATTATCTTCCAAAAAAGTATTGGAAAAACTTACCCGAAAAGAACAGAGATCTATAAACGTAAAGACGGCGATGGCGGAATTTCCGCCATCGCCGTCTTAAAATAAAATTATTTTATTTCTATCGCAAAGAACGTATTATAACTCTCCCCTGCCTCAACTACGCCTATATTGTCCTTTTCCGTAAGGTCTTCGACCTTTCCGTCAACGGACGGTAAATTTTCCCACGGCTCGATACAGACAAACGGTGCGTCGCTGTGCGGCTTGTGCCAAATGCCGAGGTATTTACCTCTCTGAAACTCTACGCCGACGTATCTGTCAGTCTTGTCGCTCTTTATCTTTACGGAGCGTGTGTGTCCTTGCAAGATGACGGCATCGTCGTCGAAAAGCTCGTGTTTAAGCCTCAATATCCTGTCGTTTTCAAGCGGAAACTCTCTCGTTTTTCCGCTTAAAAGATTATTTTCGCTAAGCGTAAGCTGACGGGGTTTACACTCGCCGTCAAACTCGACGTAATAGTCCTCAAAATTGCCGCCGCCGAACGGAATATTAAAACCGGGATGACCGCCTAACCCGAAATACATTTTGCAGCTTCCGACATTTTTAACGTTGAATGCAACCGTGAGCTTATTTCCCGTCAAAATATATCTTACGGTTAAAATAAACTCAAAGGGATACTGCTTAAACGTTTCGTCCGTCGAAGAGATACAAAAAGCCATTTCCGTATCCGTTTTTTCGGTAAGCGTGTATTCCGTTCTGCGTGAAAAGCCGTGAGGATTCATCTCATACGTCTTTCCGCCGTATGTGTATTTGTTCTCGAACAATCTGCCCACTATCGGAAAGAGGTTATAGGCTCTACCCGCCCAGTAGTCGGGGTTGCCTTGCCATAGATATTCCGTCTTTTCAACCTTGGAATAAATGCTTTTAAGCTGTGCGCCGAGCGTTTCGACCCCGACTTTCATATAATCGTTTTCAATAGTATAAATCATATTGTGCCTTAAATCGTTATTCTTCTTCGTAATACTCCGACGGGATATTATCCGCAAAATATTTGTTCTCTTTAATATATTCCGTCAGAGGCTCGTCGCCGAGCGACAATATAAACGAAACGAGCTTTAACGTGTCGTTGTTTATCGACACGAGCGGATCTCTATCCGCAAAGCGCTCGGCAATTTTATTCATCGATGTATAAACGTCAATCAGAACGGTTTCGTTATAGTCCTTTCCGTCGAGAAAATCGTAGAGATCGAGAAAGGAATTGAATGCCTTAACGCTGTCTTTTGAAACGTACCACGTTCTGAAAACGAGATAGCCCGAAGTTACGAAAACAAGACCTATAAACGACAGCCATTGCGGATCGATAAAGAAGAAAAGCACCGTTAGGGCAATACCTATCGCCATAAGTATGGGGGCAAGTATTATCAAGAGCTTGTTTCTCTTCTCCGTCGCCATAAAAGTAGGTATGAGCGACTTGAACGAACTCTCCGTCTTTGCCTTTTTTGCCTTCAACTCTTCAGCCGAGTAAACCGACATCTCCTCGTCGGTAAAATGGCTTTTAACGTAATAGTTTTTATATCTTGCCGTAATGTCCTTTTTCCCGTCTGCGTCGGCGCAAGCGATGGCTTTCGTGAGATATTCCTGATGCGTCTTATCCGTCAAATCGGTATAATTTTTAGTCTTTACGGCAACCATCGCCATATAAACACGGTAATCTCCGTCCGTCAAAGATAAGGCCTCGTTCACCTTTTGTTCCGCCGCCTCGAAATCTTTATTTTCGGTAAGATCTTCCGCCTCGGACAGAAGAAGCATCACCTTATGATACTCTTCCCCGTGCGCAACCTTTATTTCTTCCTTATTGTCGTATATAGAAGAATAATATTTTTTTGCCCTTGCGACCTGAATTTTCTCACCGCACGACGGGCAAACGGTTTCGCCCGACGTATCGTCCGTGTAAAAATCGTAACCGCAAGACGGACATTTGGCATTATAATTTCCCTGCATAGGCATTACCTCAATCAGCCGGGAAGCCCCTTAGCTTGTCTGTCCATATTTTCGACGACTATATCGTATATCTCGCCGAGCGAAGCGCAATAGCCCAAGACAAGCCACGGCTCGTTGGTGTGAAAATGAATTTTGATGAGATCCTCATCGCCCACAACAAGAAGGCAATCGCCCTTAAACGCCGTGTTAAAATGTTCGGTTATGGCTTTTTTATCGAGATTTTCACCCTCAATAAGAAGCTGTGTATCAAAAATATAATCCATAGATAACTTCCTTTAAATTATTCCCATTCGATGGTTGCCGGCGGTTTTGAAGTTATATCGTAAACTATTCTGTTTACGTTCTGCACCTCATTTACGATGCGTGTCGATATTTTTTTTTTTTTTTTTTAAGGTATTCTCGCCCAGTCCGCCGTCATGCCGTCAACGCTCGTTACCGCCCTCAATGCGACGGTGTAAGAATACGTTCTGCTGTCGCCCATTACGCCGACGGAACGGCAATTTGTCAAAACCGCAAAATATTGCCAGATCTCTCTGTCCAAGCCCGCCTTTGCTATCTCTTCTCTATAAATATAGTCGGCATCCTGCAAGATCTTTATCTTTTCGGGCGTAATATTTCCTATTATCCTTATGGCAAGCCCGGGGCCGGGGAACGGCTGACGCATAACGACGCTTTCGGGTAGCCCGAGTTCGAAACCGACTTTTCTCACCTCGTCTTTAAACAGATCTCTCAAAGGCTCGATAAGCTCTTTGAAATCTATTACAGACGGCAGTCCGCCGACGTTGTGGTGCGATTTAATTACTGCGCTCTTACCCTTGCCGCTCTCGATGACGTCGGGATAAATCGTTCCTTGAACGAGATAATCTATCTTTCCGCCGAGCTGTTTCGCCACGTCCTCGAACACGCCGATAAACTCTGCGCCGATAATTTTTCTCTTCCTTTCGGGGCTTCTTTTTCCCTCGAGCTTGCTCAAAAATCTCTCGCCTGCGTCGACTTTCAAAAGATTCATTCCCCTCTCGGTTTTAAATACTCTGTAAACCTCTTCCGCTTCGTTTTTACGGAGAAGCCCGTGGTCTACGAACACGCAAGTCAGATTGTCGCCTACCGCCTTATGCACGAGAGTTGCCGCAACGGCGCTGTCAACACCGCCGCTCATAGCACATAAAACTTTACCGTTTCCGACCTTAGCCTTTATCTTTTCGACTTGCTCTTTAACGAAGTTTGACATCGTCCAATCGCCCGAAACCTTGCAGACGTTATAGAGGAAATTTTTAAGAATTTCCGTACCCTGCTTAGTGTGCATTACTTCGGGGTGGAACTGAACGCCGTAGAAGCCCTTTTCTTCGTTTTCCATAGCCGCAATGGGGCAAGTAGCCGTCTTTGCGATGACCTTGAAGCCTTCGGGAGCTTTTGAAACGTAGTCGGTATGGCTCATCCAACAGACGTTTTTCTTGTCTATGCCTTCGAATATCTTACTGTCAAAATATTCAATTTCGCTCTTTCCGTATTCTCTCGACGGAGCGTGATCGACCTTGCCGCCGAGGGTGTACGCCATGAGCTGAGCGCCGTAGCAAATACCGAGAACGGGTATGCCGAGCCGAAACACCTCTTCGGATATATGCGGCGATTCCTCGTCGTAAACGCTGCTCGGTCCGCCGGTAAATATTATGCCCTTTGCGTTGAAATTTTTAATTCTTTCAATAGAAATATCGCAAGGCAAAATCTCGCAATACACGTTTTGTTCTCTCACTCGCCTTGCGATGAGCTGATTATATTGTCCGCCGAAATCAAGTACAAGTATCTTTTCGTGTTCCATAAATTATCCTTCTGTTATATTATTCGCACCGCCGGAAATTAACCTTAAAGTGTCTATATCGTCGTTTAAACTTCCGAGCTCGTCAATTATTTCTGAGCCGTTTTTATCGTATTCGTCCACGACAGCCTTTGCAAGCGCCGTATCTTTTCCCGTCAAGGCAAGCGACATTGCGGAATAGAGTGGCGAGGTTTTCGTATAAGACGAGGTAAGCTTTACCGAAAACTCGCCGACTCTGTCTGTTTTACCGTATTTTTGCCCCGCACGAAATACGATATACGGGTAATAATCTTGACTTTTTATGCCGCTACCGCCCTTTTCTTCGCAGTATTTACCGAAGTTTTCATTCTCTAAAAAATCAAAGCCGTAATACGCAAGCACCCTGTCGTTATCGATAAAGTCCGCATAATCTATAAGGCTCGCAAGATCGTTAAAATCGCCGCTGTTTTCATACGTTTTCTGTTTGCACGAAAGAGCGACGCCGTTAAAGCCGAGAGATTCGTAAAACCCGCCCATAGTTTTCGGCATGGCGAACGTCAAGACGATAAGCGTCAAAAACAGCGCCGCCACTGCGACAGCAAAAGTTATAAAAGCCGATTTTACGATTGTTTTTTTCATCTGTGCCTCTGCAAACCGAAAAGTAATCACCTTGATATATTTTAGCATATACGTTTAAAAAAATCAACTTTTTTTACGGGCTATAATCATTATATATAAACTATCGACATAAAATTTCCTATAAAGGATCTTATATGAAGAAATTTTCGCTTTTTATCTGCATTTTATTTTTAATTGCAATTCTCTCGTCTTGCATTGCCGGAAACAGACTATACGACCGAGTAAGTCAGCTCAGATACGACGTACTTTATTTTGAGGACGACGAAATCGAGCTTACATGCTTTGCGGAAACGTCGGAGTTCCCCGAAGAAAACGACGGTTTCGTCGGTCAAAACGCCAACGTTGCCACGTTTAAACTCTTCCCGAAATACTCAGAAAAGATAAGCGAGGGCGCAACGCTCGAATTTGTGTCGGACGGAATTAAACATACGGTAAAATTTGAATTTCGCCCGTCCGCCGAAGTGTATTACGCAAAATGCGAACAGACGGGGCTTATAGGAAGAGATTTAACGGTAAAAATAACCGTAAACGGCGAGCAAAAGACAGCCGTTTTGACTTCGCTTAAACGGAACGATCTGATCGACTACCGTGAAATAATCAAAAAACTCGACGACCTCGGCGACGAGAATGTAAAAAGCTTTTTGAAATACCCCGACTCCGCCGAGCTTAAAATTAGGCTTTTATATAGCGACGGTTTCAACTTTTGGTACGTCGGGATCGTCAGAGAGGGCGAAACGGTAAATTTGCTTTTCGACGGCTTGACGGGTGAACACATAGAAACGAAGATCACAAAATAATTTTTAAAACCGTGTATTTTTCCCAAAAAACCGTACACAATAATAACAGAGGAGGAAAAATGGAGTTCAATCAGACGAAAACGTTCAGAAACTTAGCCGCAAGCTTTGCAAGCGAATGTCAGGCGGGTATGCGCTATCAAATGGTTGCCAAACTCGCACTCGATCAAGGCTATCAGACGCTTAACAGCGAGATCAAGACCATTGCCAAAAACGAGACGGCACACGCAAAGAGATTTTTCGACTATATAATTCAATATAACGGAAACATGAAAAACGTTCCCGTAAATGCGGGATTTCCCTTTGAGAGCGGAACGGTAGAGGACGGGCTTAAATTCGCTGCGGAATCGGAGAGAAACGAAAGTCAGCTCATCTACCCCGAATTTGCCCAAACGGCTTTGGATGAAGGTTTTGACGACATTGCCAAAACATTTACGTTGACGGCGGAAGTTGAGGCTCATCACAGAATTATATTTGAATATCTGTATGAGAATTTCAAAAGCGGAAAACTGTTTAAGAGCGACGAACCGATAACTTATACCTGCAGCTTATGCGGATATAGTTTCACCTCGAAAGAGGCGTTTGACATCTGCCCTCTCTGTAAGGCAAGTCAAGGTTTTGTCAACATTAAACTCCCGTAAATGCTATGAAAAACGAAACTAAGAACAGTTCCAAATCGAGCAGGACCACGAACAAGACTACCGATAAAGCGGTAAAAGATTGTTCTACGTCCAAGACCAAAAACTGCAAGTAATGAAAAGAAGAAGTAGCGGCGTAAAAACTATTAAGTCAGACTACGAAATTCTCGACAACTTAACAAGCAGTTATATCGTTGGAGAAACCATAGATTCGACCGACGATATAGACGATCTTTGATCGGCTATAAAAAAATCCCGATATCCCGGGATTTTTTTATAGCCTTTAAGCCGTCTTTTTATTTTTGAAATTTCGGTAAATTATCATTATCGCTCCGGCGATGATCATACATAAGGAAATGACTTGCGCCGGGGTAAGCGGAAGAAAGGGAAGAAACGCTCCTCTGTCGTCCGCACGGAGAAATTCTATCGCAAATCTCCATATTCCGTAAGCTATGAGATAGACTATGAAATTTATGTTTTTGCCCTTTTTATAAAATATCGAAAGAACAATAAACAGAGCGAACAAAAATACGGATTCGTAAAGCTGAGTGGGAAGGAAATACCCTTCGCCGTGTCCGAAACCCGAATGCATGTGAAGCCCCGGAAAGCCGCCGACTTCCATTCCGTAACAGCAGCCGGCAAAAAGACAGCCTATTCTCCCGAAGCCGTGCGCTATCGTTATACAGCACGGAGCGACCTCATAGACGTGCGTGAAGTTTAAAAGATGCTCTTTTTCTTTGAAAAACTTTCCGCCTACGGCGAAAAGACCTATCAGAAACGTTGCGACGCCGCCTATAACCCCACCGTAGAAAGTCATCCCTCTCCACTCGAAAACGCCCGTTTCTATCCAGTTGAACACCGACTGGAAAAGCGTTGCCGAAAAAAGCCCGACAACTATTGAGATAACGCCCAAAAACAAATAAAAATTCTGCACTTTCGCCGGTATATCTCGCTTTGACACATATAAGTCATAGACTATTATCGCAGAGAAAAGACCTATCATCATAAATATATCGTAAAGGTCTATATCAAAGAATAAATCATATGGATACATCTGTATTTTTCACCTCAAATTTCATAAAACCAAGCGCATAGTTCAAGACGTTGTATGCGACGACGAACGATACGATGAAACTGATGACGTCAAGAAATATATTGAAAAATAATATTGCAGGTGTAAACGCCACCATGGCGTGTAATACCATAAAAACCACGAGAAGAAGGTAGACGGAACTGCCTTCGTGTCCTTTCGGCTTTACGGGAGATACGGTTATACCGTTCAATGCGCCGCAGATAACGGACCATGCGAAATACATTAAATTGAGGTATATCGTTTCGAATAAAAGATTTAAAAGATAATTTTCAAGCCCGACGTCGAACACCGATTTCCCGTTCACGAAATAACCCGATTTTATCTCGGCTTTAACGTTTAAAAGAACGGAGAACAAGCTGTCGGCGCTCCTTATGAACGCAAAGCCCGCAAAGACGCAGATAGTTAAGAGCATCGCTGAAAACATATCGTCTTTTTTGCACATTTTAACGAAAAATTTTGCGATGAAAAACAAAAGGATATCTATCGTTGCGGAAGAGATCAAGTCTTTTGCCCACGCCCTTATCTCGAAAAATTTGGGCATCAGATCGTAAAAGAGCTTTAATATAACGTAGACGAGAAGCCCCGCCATTGCCGCACCGGCGATCTCGCCCATTCCGACGTTTCTCCTCGTGTTGAACATGTAGAAAAACATAATCGAAAAGATGGGAAACAAAAAGGAAAAAGCGACGGAAGCGAAGAACAGAAAGGAAGTGTTTCTCGCAATAAGCGCCGTAAATATAAGGACAAGGTCGCATACGGAAAAGATGAGAAACGCCGAGAAAATGCCCATCGTATCGGGAATTTTAAGCGTATCGGATAAATTGCCGCTTTTTTTTGCGGCTCTTATGGTTTTTAGCATGGAAAAGACGGTAACGCTCTTCTTCTTTTTGCGTTCGCCGATCTCTTCTTTTCCGACGTAATATTCGCCTACCGCAATATCTTCATCTTTTTCTTCGGAATTTATTCTCAAAAAATCGTTATTCATTTTTCAATCTGTTAAACTCCACATAAAAATTACTGCCGCAATCTTTTTTACTGCGAACGCCGTATCTTAAATGGTGGTTATCCAAAATCGCCTTGACGATGGAAAGCCCCAACCCCGTACCCTTTACCGGTCTTGTATTGGTTTCGGAAAATCTGTAATATCTCTCCCAGATAGAATCTATCTTCTCTTGCGAGATACCCTTGCCGGAATCGATAATTTCAAGCAATATCTTGTCGTTTTCGGCGGAGAGATACACCTTTACCGTCTTGTCGTCTCCCGTATAATTCAAAGAGTTTCCGAGAAGGTTATAAATTACTTGCTCTATCTTCTTTTCGTCTACGGCGGTAAGAAGGTCGGGGGCGATATGCTCTTCTATCGTATAGCCCTGACTTTCCACAAACGCCGAAAATCTGCTTATTACCCTTTCCGTAAGCTCGGATAAGTCTATTTCTTTAACGTCGAGATCCTCGACGGACGACTGCAATTTCGAGAGGTTCAATATATCGTTTACGAGCATCGTAAGCCTGTCCGCCTCGTCGATAATAACCTTTGTATGTTTCTCTCTCTTTTCCTTGTTATCGCCGGAAATATCCTTAATCATTTCGGCATAAGCTTTTATCATTGTAAGCGGCGTTTTCAGGTCGTGCGAAACGTTGGCAAGCAAATCTCTCTGCAACTCTCTCGACTTGTTTACGCCGTCTTTTGCGTAGTTAAGCGCCTCCGCAAGCTCGTGTATTTCGGAATACCCGCTCGCCGTGAACGTAACCGAATTATCTCCGGCAGCCCATCTCTTCGCCGTTTCGGACATAGTATTTATGGGCTTGGAAAGCCTGTCGGCAAGGAAAAGCGACAAAATAAGCCCCAAAATCGCAACGATAACGGAAACGATGACGAACTGAACGTTCAAGAGCCCGACGACTTCGGTAAGCTTATAATATGGGTAAATAAGCACCAAAAAATTGATTACGCCGTCGCTTTCTACCGCCGTAACGTAATACAAAACGGCAGCCTCGGTATAATCGTCCCCATTGAAATTATAGGTGTTAACGATATACTCGCTCTCCGTTTCGATAATGCTGTCAACCGCAGACTGAACAACTTCTCTGTTTTTGAAATTCAACGGAGTATCGGTCGGGAAAACAAGGGCTTTCCCCTCGTCGAAATCGGACGGCGCAACATAGGCGATATACCCGAAATTAGCGCAGTTTTCCACATTTTTTTCGAATAATTCCGTTCCGTAACTCTTGGATAACTTAGCGCCGTGGTTTCTTATGGCGTCATTGCTCGCCGTCTGATAATACCCTTCAAGGAAAAAGAGCTGAAACACCCATAAAAGACCGATTATAAGAACGGTAAAAAGCAGAAAATACAAGAGCATATTAAATTTCAGTTTACTGAAATCCGCCTTTTTCATACCTCGAATTTATACCCCATTCCCCTTAAAGTAACGATAAACTTTCTGTATTCACGCAGATTGCTTCTGAGCATCTTTATATGAGTATCGACAGTTCTGTCGTCGCCGTAAAAATCGTAACCCCAAACGTCGGAGAGGAGTTTTTCCCTCGAAAGAGCTATGCCCTTATTGTTTACCATATAGAATAATAATTCATATTCCTTGGGCGTAAGCTCGGCTTTTTCACCGTCGACGTACACGTTTCTGCCTAACATATCGATTTCAAGCCCCTCGAACTTCAAAGTGCTGTTAGCCGGCTGTGCGTTTTTGACGCTGTTTCTTTTCAAAACGGCGTTTACCCTCGCCATTACCTCTTTTGGAGAAAAAGGCTTTACAACGTAGTCGTCAACGCCTATTTCAAAGCCGAACAGCTTGTCGTATTCCTCCCCCCTCGCAGAGAGCATTATAACGGGAATATCTTTTATCTTTTTAATTTCCTTTACAGCCGAATAGCCGTCGAGCTTAGGCATCATGATGTCCATCAAAATAATATCGTAATTTGTCTGTCGGCATTTGGAAACGGCTTCCATGCCGTCTGCCGCCTGATCGGATTCAAAGCCCTCGAACTCGGCATACTCGGCAAGAACTTCTCTGATTTTTGCCTCATCGTCAACGATCAAAATTTTATACATATGGTCATTCTCCTATTTTAATAGAAATATTATAATACTTTTCTATTATGATTTTAAATTTTCTATGTGAAAGATATGTGAAATCAATTTATCGCAAAATCGAACTTTAAAATAAATAATTAACTATTTTATGAAACATAATTATATTAAAAATCACTTATATTTTCAGTGTTTTTATTGCGTTTTCCGAAACGTAATTTTCATCGTTTTTAATTTCGACCGCCTCGCCGCCCGACGAAACGCTACCTAAAAGCACACCGTTTTTAAAGACTGCCGCCGAATTGTCGGAAAGCCCTAAAACAGGTAAGGAAAACAAGGTCTCGTTCTCTTTAAGCTCTTTAATAAACTCTCCTCTTCTCGATCCGTAATGAGGACAAGCCACCCCGTTTATCAGCCCCATCGCAGCCGACATATTGTATTTATCGTTGCCGTTTACGGACGTGCTGTCGGTAAAGATCTTTTCAAACCAACATATGCCGCCGGCGGATAACCCGCTTAAAATTACTCCCCTTTCGTAAGCGTCCAAAACGAGATCGTAAACGCCGCTCTTCTTCCAATGATCCAACATAAAGAGAGTATCTCCTCCGCCGACGTATATCATATCCGCTTTCATAAATTTACCCTTTATCTTTTCATAGTCCATCTCGCCGTAAACTGTCAAAGCGCAGTCAGTCTTTAAACCGAGTTCGCCGGTATAGGTTTTATGGAACGTATTATAGTAAGGCATGCTGTCGTGGCTCGCCGTGCCGATAAAGAGAGCATAAGGTCTTTCTTCGCCCGCATGCACATAAGCCAATTTCGCAATATATCTGTCTATTTCAAGGGTTTCCTTTGTCTTTAATTCTCCCCCGCCGATAGCGACGATGTATCTGTCCATAATTTCTCCGCTGAATTATAAAAATTTACAATTCTATATTAACATAAATTTTAAACTATCGCAATTAAAATGAGCGATTATCTTAAATAAATTAAAAGCGCCGATAAAAACCGACGCTTTAAAAATCAATAATTTGTTTCGTACATAAAGATATTGAACGATTTTTTGAGCTTAGCCATAAACAGCTCTTTAGCTTTTTTAAGGGCGTCGGATATGCTGTCCGCATTGACCTTTACCCTGACCACCTTGTCGTCGACCTTATCGTCGCCGTGTTTTGTCAGACAATAAACTTTATATTCCATGAGAAAAACCTCCGAAAAACATTTTTGTAAGCCTATTTTAACAGACAAAAGCCGTTCTGTCAAGCTAAATTTATAAATTATCACATTTTTTTTACAATTCTTTTTAAAATCAGACGTTTACGACGCCCTCTTCACCCAAATCGTTTTTGTGATCGTTTAATATCGGCTCGATATATTCATTGATAAAATCTTCCACCTGTACGGGAGCTAAACCTATAAACTTTTCGGCGTCGAGTATCTCGTCAAGCCTGTCTTTAACAGCCGAAAACATATCGTCCTTTTTGATAAGTTCCAAAAGATTGTTGTCGCCGCCGTTTACCTTGACGTTTTTGCCCGCTTCCATTGAAAGAACTCTTATCCTCTCGTGAAGCTCTTGTCTGTTTCCGCCCGCCTTGACACATTCCATCATGATATTTTCGGTAGCCATGAACGGAAGTTCGCTTTTGACGTGCTTTTCGATGACTTTTTCATAAACGACGAGATTGTCCGCAATGTTCATATATAGATTGAGTATAGCGTCCACCGTCATAAACGCCTGAGCGTTCACTATGCGTCTGTTTGCCGAGTCGTCAAGCGTTCTTTCAAACCATTGGGTTGAAGCCGTTACGGCGGAATTTATAGGCAAAGACAGCATATATCTCGCAAGCGAGCCCATTCTTTCACAGCGCATCGGGTTGCGTTTATAAGCCATTGCCGAAGAGCCTATCTGCGACTTTTCAAACGGCTCTTCAACTTCTTTCATACTTTGAAGAAGCCTTATATCGTTGGAAAACTTATATGCGCTCTGAGCTATCTGCGATAACACGCACAACACGTCGTAATCGAATTTTCTGGGATAAGTCTGCCCCGTTACGGGATAGACTTTATCGTAACCCATTTTTTCAACGACCTTTTTCTCCAACCTCTTTACTTTTTCCGCATCGCCGTCGAAGAGGTCTAAAAAGCTCGCCTGAGTTCCCGTCGTGCCCTTGACGCCTCTGAGCCTTACTCGCCCCATAATACCCTTTAAAGACTCATAGTCCATGGTGAGGTCCCAAAGCCAAAGCGTGGCACGCTTTCCGACGGTAGTGAGCTGAGCCGGTTGAAGATGCGTAAAGCCGAGAGTAGGCAACGATCTGTATTTAAGGGCAAAGTTTTTGAGCTTGTCCATGACGTTGACGAGCTTTTTTTCTATTATTTTCAATGCGTCGTCGATAATTATTATTTCCGAATTACAAGTTACGAAACAGCTCGTTGCGCCCAAGTGAATAATAGGCATAGCCTCGGGGCACTGCTTACCGTATGCGTGTACTTGCGCCATTACGTCGTGGCGAAGTTTCTTTTCAAATTCCTTGGCGTCGTCAACGTTGAGCTTGTCGGCGTACTCTTTAAGCTCGGCTATCTGTCTTTCGGTAATATTTAAGCCGAGTTCTTTTTCGCTCTCCGCAAGCGCTATCCAAAGTTTTCTCCATAATTTAAATCTCTTATCGTCCGAAAAATTGTAGGACATCTCCTCGCTCGAATATCTCGTGAGGAGAGGATTGTTATAAACTTCTATATCTTCCATTTTACTTTCCGCTCTTTAAAAAATTATTGAGATTTCCGTACAAAATACCGTCTATATCGCTCTTTTTATAGCCGAGTTTTTCAAGCTCCCGCCTTATCGTTTCATAGCAAGAATAATCTTTGAAATCTCCGACCGTGAAGTCGCACCCGTTAAAATCCGTACCGATACACAGCCTTTTCGAGCCGTATCTCTGACAGAAAAAGTCAACTTGTTCGATAAACTTATTTATGGGGCAAACCTTGTCGTCGGTAAAGAAAAAGCCGCAAAACGTAAGCCCGACGAGCGCATTTCGCTCGGCTAAAAGGTCGAGTTGCCAAAGATCGAGGTTGCGCATATGCTTATAGCCGAGGTTTATCGCCGTGTGCGAATTTACGACGGTTTCGGCATTGTCTATAATGTCTTTAAAGCCCTCTTTACTGATATGCGCCGTATCGACTGCGATTTTCG
>CACXDQ010000009.1 GCA_902766475.1 uncultured Eubacteriales bacterium | reverse complement strand
AAGACAAAAAATAAGGCAAGGCATACGATAAATCGTGTGCCTTGCCTTGGTTGTTAAAAAATGTTTTCTATCCTCAATTTAAAGATCTTGGGTATTTGTTTAAACAGTTGATCGATAACGGTTAATTTTGTCTTTGTTTCGTCATATTTGCCTATCTCGGCATATGCGAGCGCTTCTGAAACCCAAAGATCTATTTCTTTTATTTCCGTGTGCGGAATTATCGTATGCAATCTTTCTTTTTGTTTAAGCCAGCTGTTTTTTAATTTTTCCAAATCGTTTACGGTAACGGTTTTATCGTCGATTTTTTCATCTATGGCAGACACTTCGGTTTTAAGTTCTTCAAACGATTTGTCGAGATATATTTGCTCGCCGATCGTTCCGCCTATCAAAATCAAAACGGATACTATTATATAACAGATAGATTTTACCATTTTATACCTCCTAAATCGACGTTGAAAGTCATATATCGTTTATTTTCTTCTTGAAGATAAACCTTTCCGTCACCGTCGACGGTCATAACTCCGACTTTTTTAAGCTCGCTTATTTTCTTCGCTTTTAAAATCATATTGATTTTATTTTCGTTAAAACCAATTCTTTTGGTGTTGTCGTCTATTATTTTTCCTTCTGCGATAATTATTATGGGAAGCGACGGCTTTTTATCGCAAAAATCTTCCTTTTCTTTTGCGGAGAGCTTTCCGTTCGATTCATAGATGGCATATTCGAGATCGTCAAGACAAAAATATCCCGCCGAGCGCATTGACTCAATAAGGTCCTCTACGTCGAGGTTATTTCTCTTTAATTCAACAAAATCTACGCCGTCTTTATTGAGGACTATCGACGGTTTGCCGCTAATAACTTTTTTTGCTTTTCTGTCTATTTGTTCGACAAACGAGAAGAGTTGATGAAGGATAAACACGGCAAGTATTGCGATTACGCCGTAAATAAGCGGAATAGATATATCCGCCATTGGTATGCATGCAAGCTCGGCTATCAGGAGCGTTATTACGAATTCAAAAGGCTGCATTTCCCCTATCTGGCGCTTTCCCATAAGCCTCATCACGATCAATAAAACGATAAAGATTATTACCGACCTAATAAAAACGATTATCATAAAGATAATATGTTTAAAACAGTTGACAATTATTCTCGAAAAGTGTAATATATCATTAAGCAGAGTAGCACAAAAAGCGTTAAGTGACACGAAACGGGATGTTGATCGTGTACGAAAAGGCGATTCCTTGCGATTTTTTGGCGCATCCAATGCGAAATCGGTATACGGTTTTATTGTTGGATCTCTCTACTTTTATTCGGTAGGAGGTTTTTTTATGGAAAAAAACAATAAATTCAGATTGGTATTTTCTGATTTTTTAATGCAGGCATCAACGAGCGTGAAAATAGCTTATATTGCCGTAATAACGGCTTTATCCGTCGTTTTCAATATGTATCTGAGGTTTTCGATAACCCCCGATCTTCAATTTTCATGCTCGATTTTCGCTTCCGTTTTATGCGGAATATTGCTCGGCGGTGTGATGGGCTTTCCCGTGTGCGTGCTTTCCGATTTTATACGTTGGGTAGTTAAACCGTCGGGCATGTATTTGCCTTGGATAGGCATTTCTTCGGGGATAATGGCGCTTATCGCCGGTATTATTTTCAATAATTTCAAAAGCGGAAAAAGACTCGATTTTTATCTTAAAGGAATAATCGTTTCGCTCTCTACCTTTTTGATATGTACTGTTTTGATAAATACTACTTTGTTTTACTATCTTTACGGAATTCAGTCGTCGTATTTTACATATCTTGTTACGAGATTATTTATAAACGGACAGATATGGAACAGCGTTTTCAACTATGCGTTGCTCTTTCTCGTTCTTCCGGTGCTATCTGAGGTTAAGCCGTTGAAAAAATTTTTTCTTTGAGATTTTTTCAAATCTATCATATCGAAAACGCCAAACAGCGCAAGCTCAAAAATTGCTATAACTATGCCGACCGCCACGATCGTAACTATGTCGTTGGAAAATTTTTCAAAGAGATTTTTAAGCAAAAATCCAAAAATCGACGTCGGTATAATAAATATTGTCGATTTTAAGAGGTATGCGGGGAAAGCGAGCTTTTCGCCTATCGTTTTTCTTAGTTTTAAAACGTTTAAAAGCGATGAGATCGCATAGTTTGCTCCCATACCTACGATAAGAGCGTTCACGCCTAAGTATTTCGGTAAAAACCAGATACTCAGTATTAGGGCGACGGCTCCTATAATGAAATGCAGAAGAGTTTGTTTCTCCTTGTTTAAGGAATTGAGCATACTTGTCGATATTATTGAAATACTCAGCGGCAACATTACGATTGCCGCTTTAATTATGTATTCTCCGACGCTTTCGTCGGAATATAGAAACGTGCTTATCTCCGTTCCGAGAGTTAAAAATACGGGTACGATCATACAAGCGATAAAGCAAGAAAAGTTAAGTGCTTTATTTACGTTGTTTTTAAGCGTTTTTCTCTTTCCGGAATAGTAGTTGTCCGAAAGCTCGGGGACTAAGACGAGGGCGAGCGAGCCTATAAGCGTCGACGGCATAAATATCATTGGAAGAGCCATACCGAATATCTTTCCGAATTCCGCTGTGGCGAGGGCGGATTCCATTCCGAAAGAAACGAGCCTTGCCGGTAAAACGATGGAAACGAGAGTATTTATAAGTGATGTCGACGTCCTCATTGCTGTGATCGGCGCTGAAGAGGAAATGAGCGGTTTAAGCGTCTTTTTCGGTAAAGCGAATTTCCCGCCTCTCGACAGATAGACTATCAATGATACGGAAAACGAGAAGAGGTATGAAATAAGTACTGCATAGCCGGCTCGCTCCGCACCTTGCATGGGCGACGTAACGCCGCTTACAAGTATTATTCCGGCGATAAGCATTACAGCCTCTTCCGAAAGCTCTATTATACTATAACTGAAAAATTGTGTTCTTCCCCAAAAAACGCCTCTGATAACCGCATATATCGCCGTAAACGCAAGCCCCGGTATCATTATCCTCAATATTTCGACGCATCTTTTATCCGTAAAAAGAAAAGAAAGCCATTGTTCATTGAAAAGTACGATAAGCGTTATAGGCAAGCTTAAAAAAATCGCTATTATAATGCCGGACGTTATTGTGGAAGAATCGTCTTTCATGAGATTATTCGCCTTGTTTTTTGTCAGCATTCTCGACACGGTAATGGGTATACCCGATGACGTGATCGTCATAAACAGACCTAATACGGATAGGGCGATCTGATAAAGCCCAAGACCTTCTGCGCCTATTGTTCTCGAAAGATAAATTCTGTAAACAAACCCCAAAAATCTCTCTATTGCCGATAATACGGTAACCATTACGGCTGTTTTGAAAATGTTTTTTATGGCAATCACCTCGTTTTTCGTTATATTAAATGTTTATTATTCATAAATTTTAACTATGAATAATTTATTTGATTTAAATGATTTTAACAGCAAGCTTATTTATAAGGTGAGCCAAGGGGAAAGAATTTCGGATATTTGCGATAGGATAGGTGAATGTGTTTATGCTGCAATACGGGATAATTCTTTGACGGAAGAGGTGAAGGAATACGACGTATTATATCTTGAAAAGACGAGCGGAAAACTTTACGTCGTTGAAGTCGGAGATACGATTGAAAAGATCTGCGGCTATGACGAAAATAAAATACACGATTTTATCTCAAAAAATAAAACCGACGTGATTTTCGTCGGTCAGAAGGTCTATATATAATTTAAACCAATTCTTGCATTGAGTAGAGATTTGGCGGTTTTCCGATAATAAGTTTTGCCGCCCTTAACGCTCCGTCGGCAAATATTCGTTTAGAATGAGCCGAATGAGTTATCGTGATAGTTTCATCGTCTAAGGAGATGATTATTTCATGATCGCCGATAATATCTCCCGAGCGAACGGAATGAATACAAATATCGTTTTGCGTTCTGCCGGCTGAATTTAACAAAACATTATTTCGTTCGTTTGTTTTAAGCGTTTCCGCGATTTTCAGCGCTGTTCCCGACGGACTGTCTTTTTTAGCTATATGGTGGAATTCTATTATATCAATATCGGCGTTTTTGATTTGCGGCGATAATTGATTGAGCGTTTTCAGTAAAATGTTTACGCCAATAGAAGTGTTCGGGCATTTTAATACGGGTATTATCCCTGAAAGATAAGCAATCTTATTTTCTTGTTGCTCATTATATCCCGTAGTGCATATCACTAATGGTATTTTATTTTTTAATTCGAATTCATACAAGTCGTAAATTGCGGAAGGGGCAGAGAAGTCGATTATTACGTCGGCTTTTTCTTTTACCATATCAAAAGAAGGATATGTATATTGATTGTCGATCTCATTTATATCAACACCGAAAACTTTGTTGAAGCCGAAAAAGGCAGCACGCTCTTTGACGGTT
>CACXDQ010000008.1 GCA_902766475.1 uncultured Eubacteriales bacterium | reverse complement strand
ACTTGGGTGTCCGCTATAGCGGCTGTCCTCGCTCTTATCCACGACGTACTTATCATGACGGCGCTTACGACGATTTTCCGCATCCCGGTAAACTCCACGTTTATAGCGGCGATCGTTACGATAATAGGTTACTCTATCAATGCGACGATAGTCGTATTCGACAGAGTAAGAGAGCTTATGAAAACTCCTTCGTATGACGACGTTTCCGATAAAGATCTCGCAAACGAAGCTATTACCAACACTTTGTCACGTTCTATCCTCACTACCGTTACGACGCTCGTAGTTATCGTTCTCCTTGCCATATTCGGCAACACGACGATACACGAATTTGCGTTCCCGATAATCTTCGGTTTGATTGCAGGTGCATATTCTTCTATATTCCTTTCCGCTTCGATTTGGGTATATTTGAGAAAACTGTTCAGACAATCGGGTAAAAGACCGGTAAGAAAGGCTAAAAAGCAAGTTTAATACGCTTGATAAGCTAACTGACTGATCGGCGGACGGAAAATATCCGTCCGCCTTTATCTTATTTTTCGAGGTGTTTCGCATGGTAACAGAGAGGGCGTTGCCTATTGATTGTCAAAATTTAATAGAAGATATTGCCGCCCGATGCGGAATATCTTCACGTTTTGCCCGCATTTTGGTTTCGAGAGGAATAAGATCGGCAAAAGACGCTGAAAGGTTTTTACATCCCGATAAATCGGCGCTTCACGATCCGTTCGATCTTCTCGGTATGAAAGAGGCGGTCGAACGAATAACTGCGGCGAGGGATAACGGAGAAACGGTAGTTGTCTACGGCGATTATGACGCCGACGGAATAACCGCTACCACAATACTTGTAAAAGCGCTGAAAATATTCGGTATTGAAGCTTTTGCGGTAGTTCCCGAACGTGAAAACGGCTACGGGCTTACCGAGGGCGTTTACGAACAAGTGCTTGAAGAGTGGGGACCCGACCTGATCATTACGGTAGACTGCGGAATATCCGCCGTCAAAGAGGTTGCCGACCTTGCCGATCTCGGCGTGGACGTAATAGTTACCGACCACCACGAGATACCCGAAGAAATACCCGATTGCACGGTTATAAATTGCAAGTTAAAGCAAAATAAATACCCGTTTGACGGACTTTGCGGAGCAGGCGTTGCGTATAAGCTCGCCTATGCTCTTATCGGCGAAAGGGCGAATGACTTTTTTGATCTCGTTACTATCGCCACAATTGCGGACAGCATGCCCATGCTCGACGAAAACAGATATATCGTCGCATGCGGCGTTAAGATGATTGCCGAAGGCAGATGTTCGAGGGCGGTAAAAGCTCTCGTCGACGTTGCGGCTACAAAGGAAATAAGTTCTACGTCGATAGCGTTTACGATATGTCCGAGGGTGAACGCCGCCGGCAGAATGGGCGACGCATATTCCGCTCTTGAATTTTTCCTCACCGAGGATAACTTTAAGATAAGGACGCTCGCCAATAAATTAAACGAATACAACACCTCTCGTCAGAACGAGTGTGATTTATTATACAGAAAGATAAAGTCGATACTTTCAGAGAGAAGGGATATAAGAAAGATAATAACCCTCTACAGCGAGGACTTCAAGTCGGGCTTTATAGGCATTGTTGCGGCAAAGCTCGTTGAGGAATACTCAAAACCCGTGATACTGTTTTCGGAAAAAGACGGGCTTTTGCACGGCAGTGCAAGGTCGATACCGACCATAAGCATATTTGAAGTTATAAATTCCGTAAGGCGTTTAACGGTCAATTTCGGCGGACACGCCCAGGCTGCCGGCGTAACGATAAGGAAGGAAGATTTCGAGGAATTCGCAAATTGCGTCGACAATTATATAGGCGAGCATTACGACGTTTCATCGTTCGATTTTTCAACTGAGGTCGACGAGATCGTCGAGCAAAATTTCGATATGGATTTTGCAAAAGAGCTTTTGATGTTAGAGCCGTGCGGAATGTGCAACAGAAAACCGCAATTTGCGATAAAATGCAATTCCGTCGTCGCTTCTCCTTTAAAGCTCGGCTCACCACACGTTTCTTTCGGAACTCCCGATATAGATTTAATTTGGTTTGGCGGCGTGGATAAGACTAACGACCTTATCAGTCCGATAGGCAAATACATAATCTTCGAGCCTAATATCTCCGTTTTCAACAAGCGTGAATCTTTGAGAGGCTTTGTCAGAAGAATGGAAACGATTGCCGAAAACTCGGAAGTTTCCGAAGCGGCTGTTTTCGACAGACAGATCTCGGATATAAAAAGCGAGAGCGGAAATTATTCGGAAATAGGCAACAAAGACGTTGAAAATTTAATCGAGAAGGCAATAAAAGAGATATACGGAACGGTGTTTATCGTGTCCGATCCCTCTCATCTCGATTTCTTCGACGGACTTAAAAATATGCCGAAATTTGCTTTCAAGACAGAAAAGGGCGGCAATATAAGCTCTGTTTCTCTCGGTTTCGAGGGGTATTTGAGCGACGATATAAAGAGGGTCGTGTTTATCGATAAACCCTTAAAAGTTCCGAAAATATCCGAAAAAGTTGAGGTTTACGTCAATACGGAGCTTGACGGCGTAAATCTTCTCGGCGTTTCCTCTGACAGAAACGTTTTCGGAAAGATATATCTTCAAGTAAAGAACGGGCGAATTCGCACGGGCGCAGCTTCCGATATAGCTCTATCCAACGATTTCGGCTTTTCCGTAAAACAGGTCATCTTCGCATTGAGGGTGTTCGGCGAGCTTAAACTTTTACGCTCCGAATACGGTTATCTTACGGTAGATAGTACAAAAAAATGCGAGCTTTCATCATCTGAAATTTATAGTTATATAGCGGACTTATTATTATGATAGAAGACATTCTCGACGATATCGAACGCATATACAGCAAGGAAGAATGTGCCGTGCTTACCAAGGCGTTTTACTATGCAAAGCAAGCGCATACGGGGCAAAAGAGGGCTTCGGGTGAAGATTATATCATTCACCCCGTTGCCGTTGCAAAAATTCTTATTGACCTCGGCATGGATTATTTTACCGTGTCGGCGGCGTTTTTGCATGACGTAATTGAAGACACCCCGGTCACCGAAGAGGATATTCAGGCTGAGTTCGGCGACGAGATTTTACAGCTCGTAGTCGGCGTTACAAAGCTCGACAAGATAGAGTTCAAGTCGAGAGAAGAGGAACAAGCCGAAAACTTCAAGAAGATCTTCGTTTCGATGGCAAAGGATATAAGGGTAATAATAATCAAGCTTGCCGACCGTTTGCACAATATGCGTTCTTTAAATTTCCTCTCTCACGAAAGACAGCAGAGGATCGCTCACGAAACGCTTGAAATTTACGCTCCGCTTGCCGATAGGCTCGGCATTTCTCAGATCAAGTGCGAGCTTGACGATTTGAGCCTTAAATATATCGACCCCGAAGCTTACGAGTATCTTGCCGAACATATCAACAGCAAGTTGACGGAAAGGCAGAAATTCGTCGATTTCGTCGTAAATGAGATAAAAGATATTTTAAAGCAATCGGGTATAAAGGGCGAAGTTTTCGGCCGTCCGAAGCATTTTTACAGTATCTATAAAAAGATGAAGCGCCAGAACAAGACGCTCGATCAGATCTACGACCTTACGGCGGTAAGGGCGATAGTTCAGACCATTGACGAGTGCTACGAGCTTTTGGGTAAGATACACAAGAAATGGAAGCCCGTTCCCGGCAGAATAAAAGACTACATCGCCATGCCTAAGGAAAACCTTTATCAGAGCTTGCATACCACCGTCGTAACGAGCTTCGGGCAGACATTTGAAATACAGATAAGAACGCAGGAAATGAACCTCGCCGCAGAATACGGCATAGCGGCGCACTGGAAATACAAAGAAAACAAAACTTCCGAGGATCAATTCGATAAACGCCTTTCATGGATAAGGGAAGTAATGGAATGGCAAGGCGGCTTGAACAATTCCACAGAGTTTATCGAGAGCTTAAAGGGCGACGTCTACAACAGCGAGGTTTTGGTGTTTACGCCTAAGGGCGAGGTCGTGAGCCTTGTTAAGGACGCTACTCCGATAGACTTTGCTTACCGCATCCACACCGCCGTCGGAAACAGTTGCGTCGGCGCAAAGGTAAACGAAAAGATAGT
>CACXDQ010000007.1 GCA_902766475.1 uncultured Eubacteriales bacterium | reverse complement strand
TGATTGATTTTGAAATACTACTATTCTATTTAAAAAGTCAAATATTAAAATAATAATAAACAATCCTATTATCAGAATTTTTTTCTTCATTCCACTCACCTTAATATATTAATTATATATAATTATAATATATATATTCCTTTTTGTCAATGAAAAAACAAATTTTCTTTTAACAAATTTGCGTTTAAATCTCTCAATCGAAAAAACCGCTTTTGCTGACCGAAAGCATATTTTATCGGTCAACAAAAGCGGCAAGCAATATAACAAATCAAAACTCGGTTTCGGTATATTCCGTAACGAATTTTCCGTCGTCCGTGAAATAGCAGATAAGATAACCGCCGAGCTTACTCTTCTCGTCGAGAGATAAATATTCGCCGAATACAACTTCGGCTTTTCCGACAAGCGCCGAATTTTTTTCTTCGCCCCCGTTTACAGGTAAAAATCTGAACTCAACGAAAACGCCCGTTGCCATTTTGAAATACACTCTGTTACGTTCTGCGCTTAATAACACTTCCTCGATAAGATCGCCCTCAATATCTGCGTTTGAATTAATTTCAAGCGCATAGCTTATGAGCTTACCGTTTAAAAACTCAGCCGTTTTACCGGGATGAAAACCCACTGCGTTTTCGCTTCCGCTTAAAAAAGAAATTTTTAAGACGTCATCGGAAATTATATCGGTTTTTCTGAGATAGATATTGCCGCTTGAAAAGAGATAATATTCACCGTTTAACAATAGGGAAAAATTCTCCTCTCTCTTCACGGCGTCAACGATTATCCTGTCCGGATACGCCTTTTCTATCTTCTCGACGAATATATACGGATCTGACGTTTCAAGCTCCTCTTTTAGCTTATCGGTATTGATGAACAAAATCGATTTTCCTATCGCCGTGTTTTCCGTTATTTCGTCCAATTCAAGATATTTTTCCGTGCCGTTTTCACCGTATGAAACGTATCTGACCTTTACTTCTCTGACTCTGAAAAGCCAAAACACGGCAACTATCGCCAAAAGTATAAAAACCGCCACGGTCACCACGGTAACAAGTCTCTTGTATTTCATAATACTTCCTAAAAATTTATTCTCTCGATATCTGCGCCGAGCCCTTTAAGCTTCAACTCGATATTTTCATATCCTCTGTCAATATTTTTAAGCCCCGTTATCTCCGATTTACCCTCTGCGCCGAGCGCCGCAATGATAAGCGCCGCACCGCCCCTGAGGTCTTCTGCCACAAATTTACTTCCGCTAAGTTTTTCAGCGCCGCTTACAACGCAAGCGCCGTCAAACCGCTCGATGCAAGCGCCGGACTTAATAAGCTCATCCGTATAGCCGAATCTGTTTTTAAAAACGTTGTCTTTAACCACCGTCAGCCCATCGGCAAAACACGCCGCCGCAACGAGCTGCGGTTGTAAGTCTGTCGGGAAACCGGGGAACGGGGATGCTTTGACCATCCCGAATCCTTTCAGTCTACCCATAAACTCTACTACTTTTATTTTATCATTTTCGCAATATATTTTGCAAGCGTTATTATCAAAAATTTTCATAAAAGAAAAAGAATTTGCAACACCGATGTCGTCAAACGCCAATTCTCCGCCGCAAGCTGCGCCGGCAAACATCATTGTGCCGACTTCTATTCTGTCATAAATGGGCTCGAAAACTATCTCGCCTTTATTTAATGCGGATACTCCCCGTACAGTTATTTCTCCGGTTCCGGCTCCGCATATTTTTGCCCCCGCCATATTAAGATAGTTTTGTAGATCAACTATCTCCGGCTCTCTCGCCGCATTGGAAATAACGACGGTATCGCCGCCGATAACGGACGCCATTATCGCATTTTCAGTCGCTCCCACGCTCGGATATTTAAGAATTACTTTTCCGTGTAGATCTCCGCCTTTTCTGAAAGTTACCCTATCCCCGTCGTACACCGTGACGCCGAGGGCACGCATTGCGTCGATATGTATGTCAATAGGTCTGTCGCCTATCTTACAACCGCCGGGCATAGCCGTTTCCGCCATGCCGAAACGAGATATCAGCGCCCCGACGGTAAAGAGGGACGCCCTTATTTTACCCGTCAATGCAAACGGAAGTATATAGTCGTTGACTCCCGATGTGTCAATATACAGATCTCTTCCGTAAAAACTTGCATTTCCTCCGAGTTTTTCTATAATTTCAATCATGACGAGCACGTCGCTTATCTTCGGACAATTTCTGATTATCGTCTTGCCCTCGGTAATAATACTTGCCGAAATAAGCGGTAAAACGGCGTTTTTGGCGCTGTTTATCTCCACTTTTCCGAAAAGCTTGCGACCGCCCGTCACGCATAATTTTTCCATAAGTTAAACCTCTCGAAAGATACGGTATATCTTATGAAAAAACGATATAAAAAGTTAATTGTCTACGTCTTTTGAAACGTTGTATAAAACGCCGAACGAAAACAAAAAAACGATAAGAGAAGTATTTCCCGCCGAAACGAGCGGCAAAGGCAGCCCCGTCGGCGGAATACTGCCCGTAACGACTAAAATGTTTATTATAGTTTGCAATATGAATATAGAAGATATTCCGACAGCCATACCGAAACCGAATGCCGTCTTACATCGTGAGGCGATTTTAATCCCTCGGTAGAAAATGAAAAACATAAGAAAAAATAAGATTATTAGCCCGATAAAGCCGATTTCCTCACCAATTACCGCCAATATGAAATCACTTTCCGAAAATGGTAAAAACTTAAATTTTTGCCTTGAATTGAATATCCCGACTCCGAACCACCCTCCCGAACCGAGCGCATAGAGCGACTGCAAAAGCTGGTACCCCTCGCCCTTCGGAGAAGCCCAAGGATTTAAAAATGCGGATAGTCTGTTAAGTCTGTACGGCTCTGCGATAATAAGTATCGGTACCATTGCTATTATCGGGATCAAAATTATGGCAAAGTGTTTCATTTTTGCGCCGAAAGCAAATAAAATTATCAGCATCAACATTCCGAAGCACATAGTTATCGACATATTAGGCTCTAAAATAATGCAAAGACATATTGCTCCGCCCGTTAAAATTATAGGTAAAATTCCTTTGAATGTTTTAAATCTCTCCGGATTTTTGGCAAAATATGCCGAACAGAAAATTATGTAACCGATCTTAGCTATTTCCGACGGCTGTACAGTGATGGGACCGACGCTTATCCACCTCTTTGCGCCGTAGTTTTCCACGCCGAGCGGCGTAAATACGAGCAAAAGCAGAATAATGGAAATAATTATAGACGGAAACTTTATTTTTTC
>CACXDQ010000006.1 GCA_902766475.1 uncultured Eubacteriales bacterium | reverse complement strand
TTCGAGCGAGCAAAATCATCAAATATCTTTCGTTTGATAAGCCCAATTTCGTTTTTTGAAATAACTTTTATACCTTTTTTATACCAAATTTATACCGTCAATATCCGTCGATAGACGGATATTCTTGCCGAGAGTGCCCTTTTAAGGGTTTCGGCAAATTTTATACCAAATTCAATATTTTAAGTATTACGGCGTTTACATTTAAACAAACGCCGTAATTTTTCAAAACACCGAAACGATTTGTTTCAAAACACCGAAAATAAAAGTTTCAAAACGCCGAATATGATTGACATAGATAAAATAATACTGTATAATATAAAGCAATAGGTGGTAATATGGTAAAAAATTATGTAGAACGTCTTGCAGAAAAGATTTTAGAAGTAAAGTTAAATTCATCCGGTTGCGTTGTTGTGTCCGGTCCTAAATTTTGCGGAAAATCTACAATGTGCGAAAGATTCGCAAAATCGGTGACGCCGCTTAAAACGACTAACGCAATAGAACTCGCATTAGCAGATCCGCGTTCTGCCCTGTATGGCGAAAATCCCCATCTCATTGACGAGTGGCAAAAAGCGCCGGAGATTTGGAACGAGATAAAAAACGATCTTGACGAAGATTACGAGTTCGGCAAATATATATTGACGGGAAGCACAACTCCCGTTGATCCTATGCGTATTCAGCACTCGGGCGCGGGCAGGATTACGAGAATGATGCTCAAACCGTTTACGCTATACGAATCGGGAGAGTCAAACGGCATAGTGTCTTTATCGGGCTTGTTAAAAAACGGAAGCAAAGATTTTCCGACAAGATATGCGACTGATAATAAAATTTCTCTTCAAGACATAGCGTTTTTAATTTGTCGCGGTGGCTGGCCGATTGCCGTCAAAGCAAAAAGAGAATACGCCGTAAACGTTACGAGGAATTATTTTGAAGGTTTGTTCGTCGTGGAAAACGAAAGCGACGAGTTTGCCGCCTTCTTAAAAAATAAGAACGTCGAGTTGTTGCAGATAATTTTAAAATCGTTTGCGCGCAATATCTCTACGCAGGCAAAAAAGACGGTGATGATTAAAGATATTATCGAATCGGGCGTTCGCGCGTCGCTTGACGACGACACGTTTTCTTCTTATGAAAAGATATTGAAAGATTTGTTTATTATCTACGATTTGCCCGCGTGGAATCTGAATTTGCGCACGACGATTTCCGTCCGCACCGCCCCCACGCACCATTTTATTGATACGTCCATAGCGACTGCGGCGTTAAAGATAAATCCCGCCGACTTGCTTAACGATATGAAATCTTTCGGGTATTTCTTTGAAGATTTTGCCGTGAGAGACCTTTCTGTATATGCGGAATCTATCGGCGGTGAACTTAAACATTATCGTGACAGTTCCGGACAGGAAGTTGACGCTATCGTTGAAATCGAAAACGGCGATTACTGCGCTGTGGAAATCAAGATAGCAAGCGATAAAAATGTGGCGGAAGGAGTCTCGTCGCTTAATTCTTTTGAACAAAAAATGAAAACGAACGGCTTAAAACCGCCCAAATTCAAAATGCTTTTAACGAGTCACGGCGCTTGTTACAAAACGGAAGATGGAGTATTCGTCGTTCCGATAAGTTGCCTAAAAAACTAATTTTTTATTGGCGATGAAATTTTTTAATATGACAGAGATTGTCGTAGCTGATGTGGTAGAATAAAACAATAAGGAGAATTGTCATGGCTGACAAAGAAGCGTATGCCAGAGTAAAAATTGATAAAATGCTTACCGATTGCGGATGGCTTTTGGTTGACGACGGCGAAAAAGCTGAGGGCATTACCTATTTGAACATTTCGCTCGAAAGTCATCTTATCTGTTTTGCAGCGGAAGAATCGAGATTAAACGGTGGCGATACTCGCTGTATAAAGAAATAATAGTAGGTGATGGAATATGAGTAAAAATTATTTCGGCGGAAAGAATAAAAAACTTTTAGAGGACGCAGAAGAGGAGTATAACGTTTCAAGCGTTCGCGAGGAAGAGGCGAAGATTCCAAATTACGACCATATCTTTAACGGAGAAAGCGAAAACGTCAGAAAAAAGACCAAAATATTAAAGAAATTTGCGAAAGCCAATGTCAAATCTTTGTTCTGGTCTACGCTAATATATTTTTTCCAAGCGCTCCCGGTCTGGGTTGTTCCTATTTGTACGGCAAACATCATCGATGCCGTAACAATCATATCCGAACAAGGTTTTAATGAAAATATTACGGTGTATTTTATCGTAAACGCCGTAGTTGCCATATTGAGCATAGCGATCAACGTTCCTATTACGGTTTTAAGGTGGAGAATTGTCAGCAAGATGCTGCGCCGCGCAAGCGCAGGGCTTAAAAGCGCAGTAGTAAGAAAACTGCAACATCTTTCGATTACTTACCACAAGGATATGCAGTCGGGCAAAATCCAAGCCAAATTTTTGAGAGACGTCGAGTCTGTGGACGGACTTTTCAACGCAATAATGTTCAGTTTTATTCCAACTGTCATAGGCGTGGTCGTGTCGTCAGCTATATCTGTTTATAAAAATATTTACGTTTCTCTTTTCTTTTTGGTAGTAGTACCTTTTAACGTTTGGCTTACTTTTGCGTTCAGAAATAAAATAAGGCAGACGAACAAGGATTTCCGTATCAAAACCGAAAATATGAGCGCTCAACTCACAACTATGATGGAGATGACTCCGGTTACCAAATCCCACGGCTTGCAGATGAGAGAAATTGCTTCCCTGAATCATTCTATCGCAAAAGTTACCGTTTCGGGTTACGGAGTAGATAAGGTAAACGCATATTTCGGTTCGTGGGCGTTCGTTATACATAATATTTTGAGTTTTCTTTGCTTGTTGTTTTGCTGTTTTCTCGCCGTGAATAAGATAATTTCCGTTGGCGAAATAATACTTTACCAGTCGATGTTTGCATCTATTAGCGGCGGTATCTCTTCGCTTATAGGCTTTGCTCCCGTTATGGGTAAAGGGCTTGACGCTCTTTCTTCGATTTCGGAGATAATGACGGCGACGGAAGTCGAGAATACTTTCGGTAAAATACAGGTGGATAAAATAGACGGCGAAGTCGAGTTCAAAAACGTGAGTTATCGCTATCCGGATAGTAAGACGGACGTCATAAAGGATTTTTCACTTAAAGTGGATAGCGGCAAATGCGTTGCTTTTGTCGGTTCTTCCGGCTCGGGCAAGTCGACAATAATGAATCTTATTATAGGGCTTTTAACTCCTACCGATGGGCAAATTCTCATCGACGGGAAACCAATGGAAGAACTTGACCTTATAAATTACAGGCATAATATTTCCGTCGTGCCGCAAAATAGCATACTTTTTTCGGGGACGATACGAGAGAATATAACTTACGGTCTTGACGGTTACAGTGAGGAAATGCTTTCCAAAGTCGTAGAAATGGCGAATATAAATGAGTTTATAAACGATCTTTCGGACGGTCTTGATACCCAAGTCGGCGAGCATGGAGATAAACTTTCGGGCGGACAAAAACAGAGAATAACTATAGCGAGAGCGCTTATAAGAGATCCGAAGATTCTCATTTTGGACGAGGCGACGAGCGCATTGGATAATATTTCTGAATATCACGTTCAAAAAGCAATAAGCGCATCAATAAGCGGCAGGACGACTTTCATTGTCGCTCACAGACTTTCGACTATCCGCAACGCCGACCTTATCGTCGTAATGGAAGACGGCAGTATGGTCGAATCGGGGAGTTATGAAGAACTTATGGAAAAGAAGGGTAAGTTTTACGAACTAAAAAGCCTAAACGATATGAATTCTAAACTTGCGGAATCCGCGCTTGCGTAACGACGGGTGCAGAGATAAAGATTGGACATGTCGTAGAATACTTTAAGATAAATATGAGATTTACAAATAGAAAGCTTAAAGAACGAGCGGCACGCATCATAATTGAGGAACCGGAATAGATATTCAGAAGGCGAGAGAACTTGTTGCAATGTGCGCATAAAAAAGAATAATTAAATAAGAAACACAAAAGGAACGCAGAGAGGGCGAAAGATTTACTAAGGACTTTAAAGTAGCAAACGAAACACTCTTTTATGGCGAAAAACTTTTGACGACGAACTA
>CACXDQ010000005.1 GCA_902766475.1 uncultured Eubacteriales bacterium | reverse complement strand
TGCGCTTATATAACCGCCTTCCTCATTCAAAATCTTTCTCACGGTGTAAAATGCGCCGTTCCAGCTTTTACCGAGCAAAGTTATAACGCTCTTTATATCATTTCCGCCTACAAAAACGACTATATCGAACAATGCGACGTCGCTCGGCAACGCATTATATTCGATTGTTTTTCCGCATTTGCTTTTTACTTCGTCTGTAAATACCTTTACCGCTTCGGCGCTCATTTTGCTTTGCGGCATTATCATAGCTGTCGTCATCTGTATTTCTCCGCTTTTGTATTTTTGATTATATTTTACACCTATCAAAAATACTTGTCAATTATTTTTGAATGATTTTTTACATTTTTTAACGATTTTGAACGGTTATAGATAAATTATTTTAAATAATTTGCCGCCGCACGCCCGAAAAGGCGTGCGGCGGCTTTGTTTGCGCTCTTATTTAAGCCCCTGCGGAAGAGAGGGTATTTTCGGCGATAAGCCCGAAGATACCGCCGAGCAGATAGAAGATATTTCCGCCGATAACGCCGATAACTATCATCGTGATATGCGGTCCGTTCTCAACGGCGCCGTTGTCGAGGGCGTTAGTAGCTCTGAAAGCGAGTATCATTACGACAACGCTTATTATTAAGGCGACTATTCCGCCGATAAGACCGCCGAGCGCCGTCGTCTTTAATGCGGCTTCCGTTGCAAACATGGAATTTTCCATGCCCGACATCATCTCGACCATCATAGGTGCGTTGACCATGCCGATTATCGCAAAGATTATCACGAGCAGTTCGCCGACTATCTCGATGACGTTGAAGAACTTTCCTATCGTGTATAGGACTTTTGATGCACTTTTCATATTTTACTCCTACAAAATAAATTCGGGGGCAATCGCTCCCGATTTTATTATTGACCTATAAAAGTTCTTTTAAACACGATATTTTATCGGCGGCTTCAAATATCTTTTTTCTGTCCTCGAAAGCCGCAAGCCTTATATACCCCTCGCCGCCCTCACCGAAGCCGCTCCCCGGCGTTGCGACGATACCCGCCTTTTCCAAAAGCATTTCGCAAAACTCAACGTCATCATATTTTTCGGGAACTTTTGCAAAAACGTATGGCGAAAAAGATGGCGAAACACCTTTTAAACCTATCCCGTTTAAAGCCATTTTGAGTATTTCGGCATTATCCTTATAATAAGTAGCCCGTTCTTCAGCCCATTTTTTGCCGCTTTCCGTAAAATAGCTCTCCGCACCCGTTTGCGTTATATAGCTAACGCCGTTGAACGTAGCTCCCAAAATTCTCGAAAACGTTGCGTTATAATTTCCGAGCGCATGAGGAATGACGGAATAGCCGCACCTTACGCCCGTGAAACCGAAACACTTTGAAAACGACCTTACCTCGACGGCGCATTTCTCGGCGCCCCGTATCTCGTATATAGATCTCGGGTTGTCGCCGCTTATAAATATATCGTAAGCCCCGTCGAATATTATCACCGCACCGATAGATATAGCATAGTCTACCCATTCTCTCAGATGACTATACCCCATGACTGCGCCCGTCGGGTTGTCGGGCGAACAGAGAACGATCACGTCGAATTTCTTTCCGTAAGGCGGACGGGGAATAAAACCGTCCTCTTCCCGTTTTCGCAAATTCGTAACGTTGCCGCCCGAAATTATCGCCTGTTCGGCGTAAGCCGGATAGCACGGCGTGGGGATAAGTATCTCCGCACCTCTGCCGAAAAGGGTGAATAGTCTATACAGATCGCTCTTTGCTCCGTCGCTTATAAAAACTTCGCTTTCGGCTATATTTACACCCCTTTCGAGATAGCTTTTCGCTATCTTCTCTCTGAGCGAAAAAAGTCCGTTAAACGGCATATAGCCTCGGTAACCGCCCTTTTCGCCCATCTCTTCGCTCGCTTTTTTCATTGCGTCTTTCGCTCCGCAATACAGCGGAAATTTTACGTCGCCGACGCCGAGATCGATAGGGGCTTTCCCCTCTCTCTTCATCTCGTTCACCTTGGCGTTAATGCCGCTGAACAGATAACTTTCCGAAAGTTTTTTTAAAGCTTCGTTATATTTCATAT
>CACXDQ010000004.1 GCA_902766475.1 uncultured Eubacteriales bacterium | reverse complement strand
CGTTCACCGTTATTTCGCGTGCGAAATCAGGCGTACCTAATGCCAATTATAAGCTGCAACTTCTCGACTTACAAATTAGTCATCGTTCTTAACAGCTCGTTCGCCTATTATCTTTTCTGCGATAGACTTCGGGCACTCCGAGAAGTGGTCGAACTGCATCGTGAACTGTCCACGTCCCTGGGTTCTCGAACGAAGGTCGGTTGCATAACCGAACATTTCGGAAAGGGGAACGTAAGAGTCGATAACCTTAGATCCGTTTCTGTCCTCGGTGCCGAGGATAGTACCACGACGAGAAGATACGTTACCCATAAGGTCGCCGAAGTAATCTTCGGGGGTTACGATCTCAACCTTCATGATAGGCTCTAACAAGACGGGGTTAGCCTTCTTCATGCCGTCCTTGAACGCAAGCGAGCCTGCGATCTTGAACGCCATTTCGGACGAGTCGACCTCGTGATAAGATCCGTCGTAAACGACAGCCTTAAAGTCAACCATTTCATATCCGGCAAGGAAACCGTTTTTCGCAGCTTCTTCGATACCCTTTCTGACGGGCTCGATATATTCCTTCGGAATGGAGCCGCCGACGGTTTCGTCCTCGAATACGAAGCCCTGACCGGGCTCCAAAGGCTCAAACCTTACACGGCAATGTCCGTACTGACCTTTACCGCCGGATTGTCTCTTGTACATACCTTCGGCCTCAACGGCTTTACGGAACGTTTCCTTATAAGAAACTTGCGGTTTACCGACGGTAGCTTCTACCTTGAATTCACGGAGAAGTCTGTCGACGATAATTTCGAGGTGAAGTTCACCCATACCTGCGATTATGGTCTGTCCGGTTTCTTTATCGGTGTAGAACTTGAAAGTCGGGTCCTCTTCGGCAAGCTTCAATAAAGCGAGCGTCATCTTTTCCTGCCCGGCTTTCGTCTTAGGCTCGATAGCGACCTGAATAACGGGATCGGGGAATTCCATCTTTTCGAGAATGATCGGATGATTTTCGTCGCAAAGAGTATCGCCCGTCGTCGTGTCTTTTAAACCTACGATAGCGCAAATATCGCCCGAGTAGATGTCCTCTATTTCCTCTCTGTGGTTAGCGTGCATAAGGAGAAGTCTGCCGACTCTCTCTTTCTTGCCTTTCGTGGAGTTATAGACGTAAGAGCCCGAGGACAACACGCCCGAATAAACTCTGAAATAAGCGAGCTTACCTACGAACGGGTCTGCAACGATCTTGAATGCAAGACCTGCGAACGGCTCGTCATCGGAAGTTTTTCTCTCTTCTTCCTGATCGGTCTCGGGGTTGATGCCCTTGACGTGGTCTACGTCGAGCGGGCTGGGAAGATAATCTACGATAGCGTCCAAAAGGTGCTGAACGCCTCTGTTTTTATAGCTCGATCCGCAAAGGACGGGAACGATAGCCATCGAAAGGGTAGCCTTACGGAGAGCCATTTTCATTTCGTCTTCCGAAAGTTCGCCCGTCTCGAAGAATTTCTCCATCAATGCGTCGTCCTGCTCAGCGCAAGCTTCCATGAGGGCTTGTCTTGCCTCGGCAGCCTTGTCCGCATATTCTGCGGGGATAGGGCCAACCGTGAAATCTTTACCCAAATCGTCGTGATAGATAATGGAATTGTTTGCGACGAGGTCGATTATACCGCAGAAGGTATCTTCCTTACCGATGGGGAGGCAGATAGGAATTGCGTTTGCTTTAAGACGCTCGTGCATCATGTTTACGGCGTTGTCGAAGTTTGCGCCGTTGATATCCATCTTATTGACGTAAGCGATACGGGGAACGTGATACTTGTCAGCCTGACGCCAAACGGTTTCGGACTGAGGCTCAACGCCGCCCTTTGCACAGAACGTCGCAACGGCGCCGTCAAGTACACGGAGCGATCTTTCAACTTCAACGGTGAAGTCAACGTGTCCCGGGGTATCTATAATGTTTATTCTGTTTTCTTTCCAAAAGCAAGTGGTTGCGGCGGAAGCAATTGTTATACCACGTTCCTGTTCCTGCACCATGAAGTCCATCGTGGCGGCGCCGTCGTGAACTTCGCCGAGCTTGTGGGTTTTTCCGGTATAGAAAAGTATTCTCTCGGTAGTAGTGGTTTTACCTGCGTCGATATGCGCCATAATACCGATATTTCTCGTATGCAATAAATCGTATTGTCTTGGCATATTACTCTCCTATAAATTACCAGCGATAATGAGCGAAAGCCTTGTTGGCTTCAGCCATTCTGTGCGTGTCTTCCTTCTTCTTGACAGCGCCGCCGGTATTGTTGTAAGCGTCCATGAGTTCGGAAGCAAGCTTGTTGCTCATATCTCTGTCGCTTCTCTTTCTTGCACTGGCTACTATCCAACGAATAGCAAGGGTCTGCCTTCTCTCGGGTCTGATTTCGATGGGAACCTGATAGTTCGAGCCGCCTACTCTCCTCGCCTTAACTTCGAGAAGGGGCATAACGTTGTTCATAGCTTGATTGAATATATCCATCGGTTCTGCGCCGAGTTTAGCCTGAGCCTTTTCAAGCGCTTCGTAAACGATGGTCTGCGCAGTTCCTTTCTTGCCGTCAAGCATTACCTGGTTAATGAGTTTGGTAACAACTTTATTGCCATAAATAGGATCCGGCAGTACGTCCCTCTTGGGTACGTTACCTCTTCTTGGCATTTTAATGTCCTCCTTTAAATTTTAATAGGGTATTTTACCCGGTACAGCTATCGCTCTTAAACCGAACAGCTGCCGTTCGGGAGCGAACCTTCCGGCGTTCAAAACGCCGTACTGCCTACTTTTCGAGTGTTTTCAGAATTTCCGATAAGTAGGAAAAAGAAAATTGTGTTGAACTTAAAAGTTCGGTGGGCATAATCTCTATGCCGCAAAGCCATTTCGCCGCAAATTTCGTGATGCTTTGCGTAAATTGCAAATTCAAAAACCGAGATTAACCTTGTCGGTCATCGAGGTTTCGAGGTTTTTACAGAAACGCCGCATGACGAAGTTTATACAAGCCGAAAAAATTATTTGGGACGTTTAGCGCCGTATTTACTTCTCGCCTGTCTT
>CACXDQ010000003.1 GCA_902766475.1 uncultured Eubacteriales bacterium | reverse complement strand
CGCCGTCCGATTTCCATTCGACGTTTATTTGCCCGTTTATCGACTTATAGCCAAGCTTTTATAAAAAATAACGCAAAAAGACCGAAGATTAGCGCCTCGGTCTTTTTGCGTATTAAAATTACTTTACTATCTTTTCGTAAAAAGCGGCTATCGCTCGCCTCGTCTGCATTATTTCCGCAACCAACGAGCGCAAACGCCGTAAAAGCCGCCAATATAAAACATAAAAATTTCTTTATCATTTACTTTTTTTCTCAAATTTTTCCGCCGTGCGAATTACCGCCGAAGCTATCGTACTCATTCCGTTTGCATTGGGGTGATAGCCGTCTATCGTATCGAACGGCTCTATCTCCGTTTCCGCATATAGGTCTATAAGTCGACAGTCAAGCTCTTTTGCGCACGCCTTAATAGCCTCGCAATACTCGACAAGCCTATCTTTGTCGGCACTTTGCAAAAACTCAAACGTCGGCTTTCCCGATTTTTTGCCACAACCGATCGTAAAACACCATATTTCGGCATTTTTATAATTTGAATAGATCTTTTCAAGCATTATACGATATGCCGACAAAAACACCGAAACGTCGTTTTCCTCTCCCTTTTCAGGCTTTATCTTAACCGATGCGCCCCAGTCGTTCGTGCCGAGATATACCATTATTACGTCGGGGCATATTCCGTCTTTCCCGAGCGAAGAAGTTCTCTCGTCGCTCGCACCGAATGACGGAATGACGCAAAGTCTGTGCTTTGAAACCATGCTTCCCGACCACGAATTGTTGACGAGAAGCTTTCCTCCGAGCCCATCTATAACCTTTCCCCACCAAGTGTCTCCCATTGAGAAAACGTCCGCCTCAAAACATTTATCGGCGTTGTAAAAGACCTCGTAACCGTTCGGGCAATAGCCGTATAGCGTACTTATCGAATCGCCGAGTACAGAAAAATTTTTACCTTTATAAATTCCATTCATCATATCACCCGAAAAGCTTAACGGCGTTTTCGTATGTCGCCTTTTCGACTTGTTCCGCCGTAACGCCCTTTATCTCCGCTATTTTATTTAATATAATAGGTAGTATAAGTGAACAATTGCGCACTTTTTTCCTCTTGCTTTTCGTAACCTCGTCCCCGACTTCTTCGGGCGCAACGTAAGGGCTGTCCGTTTCGATCAATATCTTGTCGAGCGGAATATTTTTTACCGCATTTTTAAGCCCGTCAGACCATTCTCCGTCATTTAAAATCATTCCGCCGACGCCTATGTAAAAGCCGAGCGACAAATACCTTTTCGCCGTTTCAAGGTCGCCGTTAAAACAATGCGCCACACCGCCGTGAAGTTTGCCCTTAAACTTTTCAAGAATTTTTATTGCGTCGTCGTCGGCTTTCCTTATGTGTAAAACGAGAGGCAAACATAGCTCATCGGCAAGTTTTATCTGATACTTAAACCACATTTTCTGCATAAAGCGGCGCTGATTTTTCCTCGGCATAGAATAGTCAAGCCCCGTTTCGCCCACGGCGACGGCATTGCAATCTCTTATATACCGCTCCCACGCCTTGCGGTTTTTCCACTTCGTGCATACAGCCCTCTTTGGGTGAACGCCGATAGCAAGACGAATAAAATCGGGGTATTTTTTCGCAAGCTCGATCTGTAACGGAATATTGTCGAACTCGATAGACGGCTCGATAAAGCAAGCTATGCCGCTCTCTTTCATGGCGGCAAAAAGACTTTCTCTCGTAAAGCGTTCGTATGAAAGTTTGCCGTTTTCGGCTTTCCACGCATCGAAATCGTCGTCGAACCGAAAGCGTGAATAGTGCGCATGCGTTTCGTAAATCATCTTGCCGCCTCCTTTTTTATTTTTTAAAAACTATTTATTTCCGACCGCTTGTATCGCATAGTCTACTGCGCCCCAAACGGCGGCTCTTTCACCCGATCTTATCGTGCAATCGGGATAACTCGCCCCCATAAGCTCATCGAAACGTCGGCTTACGAAAGCGTTGCGGTTTAGCACGCTTCCGTTTTTTACAACTGAAAATTTCTCACCGTTTTTAAACAGCCTTTCAGCCGCAAAGCTGCAAATTTCGTAAAGCTGCATAGCGGCATCGCTAAGCACGTCGGCCGCCGCCACGTCGTTCGACCTCGCCGCTTCGTCAACTATTTTCGCAAGCGAAGCGAGCCTGCCTTTTTCTTGGTATCCGGCATAAATTTTTGAAATGAGATCGTCGAAATTTTCGGCGTTCAGCTCTTTTATAAACAGCTCCGTCATGAGCGTTTCCGGAATTCTCCCGTCGTGCGCAAGACAGACCTTTTCAAGCCCCTTTTTCGCTATATAATAAGCGCTTCCCTCGTCGGAAAATATATGTCCCCAACCCGAAAGCCTCAAAGATTTTCCCTTTCCGTCCTGAGCGAGGCATATCGTACCCGTGCCGGCGGTTACGGAAATTCCGGCACCGTCGCCGAGATGAGATCTCAAAGCGATAAATGCGTCGTTGAACACGAATATGTTTTTCGTGTTTACATTTTCGGAAATAATATTTTTAAGCCGTCCCGACGACTCATTGCCGACGACTCCGCCCGACCCTATACACACGGCGAGCGGCTCTTCGCCGTTCAATGCCGTTTTGCACGACGTCAAAATACCCGTAAGCACGTCTTTGACACGATCGTATCCCGAAGAACAGAGATTAGTTCCGCCGCCGAAACACTCGTACAACATATTTCCGTCCATATCCGCCGCACATAAATGGGCTTTTGTGCCGCCGCCGTCAATGCCTATTACGTAGTTTTTCATCTTTTTAAGACCTTTCCGACGACGTTGCCGTTTTCTTCAAGCAATTTTGCGGCGGCGTATTCGTCGACTTTTAAAGCGAGCATAACTATCGCCCTGTCTATCTTCCAACCGCACTTTTTAAGTGCGGTTTCGCAAGCTTTGTCATCTTCGCCCGTACACTTTGAAACTATATGCACCGCCCTTTTAAAGAGCTTTCCGTTATTGGGCACCATTCTCACCATATAGTTTTTATAGACGTAGCCGAGCTTCGACATAATTACGGTGGAAAGCATATTCAAAATCATCTTCTGGGAAGTGCCCGCCTTCATTCTCGTAGAGCCTTCGATTACTTCCGGCCCCGTTTCGGCAACGATAGCCACGCCGGAAAGCGCCGCAAGCTCACTGCCGGGATTATTGCATATGCCTACGGTTACCGCACCAACCTCGTTTGCGGCGCATATTGCACCCAATACGAACGGCGTTCTCCCGCTCGCCGCAATACCTATCACGACGTCGTTTTTGCCGACGTTTAAGTTTTTCATTGCGGTTTCGCCGCCGACTTTGTTATCCTCGTCGCCCATTGCGGCGTCGTAAACGGCTTCCTTACCGCCGGCGATTATAGCTTGCACCATGCCATTATCTACCCCGAAAGTACAGGGAAGTTCGCTTGCGTCGATAACGCCGAGCCTACCGCTCGTCCCCGCCCCGACGTAGAACATTCTGCCGCCACGGCGAAGGTTGTCGACGGCAAGATCGGCAGCTTTTGCGATTGACGGAAGCACCTTTTCCACTGCAAGAGCCACCGTCTTATCCTCTTCGTTTATTATCTTCACCATTTCGAGCGTTGTCTTTTCCGAAAAGTTTTCGGAACGACTGTTATTTTGCTCCGTAATGCGTTCACTCATTATAATTTCTCCTTTACGTCGTCGGATATTGCAAACATCTTTGTTTCCCCGATTTTCATATCAAAAGTTATTTCTCTTACGTTTTCGCCGTAACTCCTCTCTTCGTAAACCTCGAACGGCGAACAAGCTTTTTTGAGTTTTAACGTTTTTGTGCCGCCGCTTTTGGCGTGAATAGTTAAAAGCGATTCGTTAGCAAAGACGTAATCGCCTTCTTCCTCGTAGATATGACACCCGGCGTCTTTGGCGATCGCCCTTACTATTTCGCTCGAAAGCCAATAAGTTCCCGAAAAAATCGAGGTGAAACCACCCGTTTCCTTTCTGACGAGCGACGGCTCGCCGCCAATTGCAAACCTCGCCAAAACGTCGACCTCATCGTCTGTCGGGACAAAAAACGGATATGCGTAAGGCTGTTGCGCAGCAAAGATAAGACTGCAACCGGGCATAGGCATTCTGTCTATATACCCGTAAACCTTTCTTTCGTCATAGCCCGTCTTTTGGGCATAGCCTTTTTCCAAGCGAAAACCGGTAAGGACCGCCTCTTCTCTCTGAGCGACACGAATACCCGTCAGCTCCTCTATGTTTTCGGCGCTGAGCCTTTTATCCTTATCGGGGTTTATAAAGCCCTGAGCGTACAAAAACAGCGCAGTTGCACCCCTCTTTTTAATCTTTTTATCTATCGCCTCTCTGTCCGAATCCGACAGAGAAAAACAATTCATAAATATATACAGCTTATAGTCCGGCATTACGTCCAAGCCGAGGTCTTTCTGATAATAATAATCGACCGATGCGCCTATCCTCGGCAATTCGAGAGTTCTGTAAAGCTCGTTGATGCGAAAGCTTACGTCCTGCGGAACGCAATGCACCGATTCTTCATCGTATAAAACGGCTATATCGTTGCGCTTTGCTCTCGATACCGAAAAAGCCGCTTTTGCTATTTTCTGTTGACGTCGAATGAGCGAATACAGCATTTCGTCCTTAAACCGCCCCGTTTCGACCTGATCGAACCACCAGCCGTATATGTCCTCGCAAATATCTCTCCCGAAATCACGCTTCATTGCGTTTATGGAATCTTCAACGTCGAACATCTGCATTGAATTGCGGTAAAAGTTGCCGTCCAAATGCGTCCTCGTGTCGTCCTCGGAAAAGAACATTTTTCCACGCAGACGGAAAGAATCTTGCATAACACGCTGACAAGCATAGCCGCCGGGCTGTCTGTCAAAATAATTGTTGGGACAAGCGAGAATATCTATCGCACCGGAATCGAGTATCTTCCGTCCTCCGGCGCACATCGGCATATTGAAGTAATCTGTCGAGCCGAAATAGCCGTAAAACGAACCGGTGAGATATTGCGGATAATGCTTTTTTAAAAGTTCTCCGAAATATATAATAGTATTTGCGGCACCGAGATGAAACGCCCTGTAAAAGTCGCTAACTCTCTGATATTCGTCGGTATTCAAAAACATTCCTACGCTCGTCTTTCCGTTTTCGGGAGGTTTTAAACCGAGCACCATATTGTTTAATACAAGCCCGTCCATCGTCGCAAAAAGCCTTTCGGAAAGATCGGGTATCTCAGGCGCTTCCAAGCTCGCCTTTTCATCTCGCCAGCCTTTCTTCAAATTTTCTTCCGTGCCGTATTTTTCGGCAAGAAATCTTGAAAATTCCCTTTTGAACGCAGGGCTTGTGTCGCCTATAAAGTCCTTAGTTTCGGGCGTTACCGCAGAGCGTGCGTTGTATGCGTATTTCTCTCCCCGAGCTTTAAGGTCCGGCAATATACCTGCCGCAACGGCGGCGTCCATATTATACCCGGCATATTCTCCCCGAGGTATAGTAAGCTTTGTCGCCGGATACCATTCGGAAGTGTTTCCTCCCGCAAAGAAAATGCCTATATAATGCTCGACGTAGGGTGATTTTTGAAGATATTTCATAAACTTCAAAAGCTCTTCGCCGGCGTCTTTGCGCCACAAATCGGAATACAGCGCATACATTCCGCTGTAACGTCCTTGATAGCTTTCGGTAACGACGTCACATTCAATATGTTCGCCGTCGCCGTTATACTGCATCATCTCGCTTGGGTGAGCGTCCACCCAGGATGACGGTGGATGCATGCCGAGCCTTAAAAATATCTTTGCCCTCGGAACCGCTCCAACCAAAATTTTTGTATCCTCTTCGAGCCTTTTAGTGGCGTTTTCGTCAAGCCACGGCAAATCGCATATAAGGAAAAATGCCTCGATACCCGCATTTCCGAGCTGTTTCAGATATTCCGTATCTCTCGTGAACGCATGAGGTGTAAAAGCCATCGGCGTGAGCTTTTCGCCGTCGACTTCGATTGACGTACTTGCGTTTTCAAATTTTATATGTGCTTGCATTTTCTCTGCTTTTCCGCCTTTCGATCAAAATCTATAATTTATTATAACATAAAACTACGCAAGAGGCAATGGATAAACATGTATGATTTAATTATCATTATCATTCTTTCTATATTTTCTCCCGTCTTTTCGTGAGTGTCGCAGCGGCACAATGTCGTCTGCCGCTTTGGTCGCCGCAAAATGCAATGTCGGCATTTTGCTTAGAGCGCATAGATCTAAACGACGCACTGTGTCGTTTACATCTATGCGCTCGACTTCCGCTCCCTTCCGCTTGCTCAGGGTGACAAAAAAAGAATTGCTATTATAGAACAAACAATTTTGATAAAGCCACCCCTTTTGTCATTCTGCCCTTTCCCCCCTATTGTCATTCTGACCTTTCCCCCTCTGTTATTCCGCCCTTTCCCCTCTATTGTCATTCTGACACTTTCCATTTATTGTCATTCTGACCGAGCGCAGCGAGCGGAAGAATCTCTCGAAAAGGGAATTGCCCATATAGAACAAACAATTCCGCATTGCAAATTCCCCCGATAATCAACTTATAGCCTTACATATGTTCATATGCAGCACAATAAAAAAGGAAACTTATCGTTTCCTTTTAATTATCTGTAATTTTTAAAATCGTTTTACCTTTTGAGCCGCCGGAAGCTATTTTTTTAAGCGCTTCGTTCACTTCATCGAGCGAATATACGGTATCGACGGACGCTTCGATTTTGCGTTCTCCGAAAATTTTTGAAATGCGCTCCAACCCATCGCCGTCCTCGTGTACGAAAATAAAATGATATTGCTGCTCTTTTTCCGCCGCCATCTTGTCGTATTTTCGCCCGACCACGGAGAATAAAAACCATTTTACGGCTGACATTCCGCTTCTCTTGGCAAATGCGCCGTTCGGCATACCACGCAAGGAAACGAGTACTCCTCCACGCTTTAAAATGCCGAACTCTTTCTGAAGTTCTCTGTCGCCCAACGTATCGAGGACGTAGTCAACGTTTGAAAGCTCGGCAGAATAATCGGTCTTTTTATAGTCGAAAAACTTGTCGGCACCGAGGTTTTTGACCCTTTCTTCACTCTCGCCGCCGCCGTTTGTAACGACCGTCAAACCAAAGCTCTTCGCAACGGGTATCGCCATTGCGCCTAAACTGCCCGTTCCGCCCGAAATGAAAATTGTTTCACCCGCTTTCGGATCCATCAATTGCAATGCTTGCAATGCCGTAAGCGCCGTAAGCGGAACGCACGCCGCTTCTTCGTCTGACAGATATTCGGGCACTTTGGCTATTGCGTTTTCGTCTATTGCCGCATATTCGGCAAATGCGCCTATCCTGCCGAGGGGCATTCTCCCGTAAACTCTGTCGCCGACGGCAAATCTTTCAACTTTTTCACCGAGCTTTTCTACTATCCCGACAAACTCGTTGCCCATAACGAGTAGAAATTTGTACGGAACGATCATTTTAACTTCACCCTTGATTATCATATTGTCAAGAGGGTTTACGCCTGCGGTACGTATTTTACCAAAACGTCGTTTTCGCCAAACTTCGGCATGGGTATTTCCATTATTTCAAGTTGTTTTCCGTTTTTACAATAACCGGTCAAAACTGCCGCTTTCATTTATTGCTCCTTTTTTATTTCATTTCTCATATTGTCCATAACGCTTGCAAGCGTCTGGGTTTTCAGTGATTGTAAAACTGCGTTTTCCGCAGCGCCGAAAGCCGACGTGAGCACAGGCGTGATATGTTTGCCTACTATGCACTCGTCGTTGGGGTTGGCGTGTATATCGAAAATATGCAGCTCGTTCGTTTCATAAATTGCACGATAAACGTCATATAGCGTCAGATCTTGCGGCGCTATGACAAGCGAAAAACCGCTTACGCCCTGTCTGCTTTTTATTATTTTACCATTTTTGAGTAACGCTGTCAGTTTTCGGATATAACTTGCGTTCGTTCCAACGCTGACGGCTATCTGTTCCGACGTCATCGGCGTTTTTGCTTCGGAAATCAAAATAAGTGTGTGTATCGCAGAAGAAAATCTCGTATCCATCACTTCACCCTATCAAACGTCGCTATATAGCAAATGTTGTTTGGCACGACAATTCCGGGGTTGCTCACAGTAAACTTGCCGTCAATGCCGTTTTCCTTTCTGACCAAATCAAAATGCGCAATAGCTATCCCAACGTCCAGCTTCTGAATATCTCCGAGCGGACTGTCTTTCATTGATTTTGCCTCGTAAAAATGTATTTTATCGCCGTCTACCACTATTCTCCATGGCTGTCCGTTCCCGGCTGAAGGGGCAAGCCTTACGGCTTCCAACGCTTCGACATAATCGCCGGCTTCATTCTCCGTCAATGAGTTTTCAAAGTTCTTAAAGAAAAACAATTCATCAGACGATTTGCGTTTATCCGCACGAAGTGCCTTACGCATCAAGGTTTCTCTTATCGACATTTTGTCCGACGGATAACCGACGGGAGAAGCCAAAGGCATAACCTCGCCATCGGAAAGCTCCATCGCCTTTTCAAATGCCGATCTGCTAAGCGAAGCGGCAAGCATGACCGTCCCCACGCCAATTGATAAAGCGTCGAGGCAAATTTTTTCAAAAGAATACCCGAACGCAACCTCGAAGTTTTCGGTTTTCATGACCTTTGCGGCAAGATATTCCCTCGCCCCAACGATAACGGGGCTTGACAGCCCCGACGCTTTCACGTCTAATAATCTGAATTCAACGGGTACGCCGAATGGATTGTCTGCGTTTAAGGCATATCCCATCAGCTTATTTCTGTCTGTTTCGCTTAACGGCTTTTCGTCAAACGTTCTGACGCTCCGTCTGCGTTTTATCAACTCTTTAATCGACATATTTACCTCAAAATAAAATGTACTTGCATTAGATACAAGTACATTTTATCATATAATTACCAATCTGCCAACCTTTTTATATTTTTTATAAAAAAATTATTAGTATTTTTTATAGTTCATCAGAGATTTTATTGAGATACTGCACCGTCCTGGCGTCGCTCTTAGCTTCGTCGTAAACGTATTTTCCTCTAAATATATATTTTCTCCTGCCTTCCTTTTCGTCAATTTCAAAGACTATTCTTTTTTTCGTCGTAGCGTAATTTATCGGAATACCCTCGAACGTATCTTTTCCATTCAGATTGTCTTGCATAATAACAGCATACGGATCATTTCCTTCTGAGATAAAAGAATTTTCCCAACCGTCAATATTTCTGTTAAAACGCACCATCCAAATAGACCAACCGCCGGTATAATTCCAAGAACTTTTCATCCAAGCTTTATAGTTAGTTCCAAAAGCTTGATTTAAAAAATCAGCATGTGTTCTTGCATAAATTATGCCTTTACTTATTAATAATATTTTTATATCCATCTCAGTTAACTTTGATTTAGGACCTATAATGATAGAATTAATAGCTGACCGCATATCTTTAATTCCCACTTCAATATGAGAAACGATGTCATCTATAATAAATATTTCGGATAGGGATCACTTAATTGTACTCCTTAAATTGTTTGACCAATCTCTAACTTTCGTCGGCTCATCGAACCAATACTCTTTCAATAACGGAATCAATTCAAATTCAACGATGTTTGATAACACTTGATCCGTTACTTCCTTTAGTTCACAGAAATAACTATGTCCGATACAGAAACCATCACCCAGTGATTCATCTGCCGCAATTACAATATTCAGGTTTTCGACACAACTGATT
>CACXDQ010000002.1 GCA_902766475.1 uncultured Eubacteriales bacterium | reverse complement strand
GTTTTTTTAGATTTTTTAGCTTTTTCGGATAAAACATCCGACTTTATCTCTTCTGTTGTCGCCTTTGTTTTTGCCGACTTTGCCGCCGTATCTATCGCCTTTGACATTGCGTCGTGTCTTAAAACGAAATCTCTCATCTTCGTATTCATTATATACTGCGGAGGGGCGGTGAGGTCGGGCTTAACAAAGCCTTGCGCCGTTCGCCCTTCTCGCCCTTCGTCGCCCGTCTGTCTGCGTTCTCCGCCCGATGAAAAGTCCGTTTTACCCCGTGCGGAAGAGTTAAATTTTTCTATCAGATCCATTAAAGTTAATTTTTCCACGCCAAATTCTCCTTTTTTTATTTTTTATTACAAAAAATCATTGATTTTTTTTGCGACTTGTTATATAATAATAGCATAGGTTTGCTATTGCAAACCGAAAACTGTCGTTTTCAGTGTGTTTTCAAGGAAAACCCACAATGCTAACCTTGAAAGCAATCATAAAAATGCCATTGCAAGCAAGCATTTTTATTTATGTTATAATAGTAACGTGTATGTATCTAATTTAATGGATATGCGCTTTAAAAACAACTTATTCCATAAAAGGAGTTTTACAATGGTCAAAAAGTTAGTATGTCTTATCGCTGCGGTCGGCTTGGCGCTCGGTATGTCTGCTTGTGCGGGATCGGCTGCCATCGATATGGACAAGTCCGCAAACGTTTCTTCAAACGGGGGTTTCCTCGTCGAAACGGGAGATTACGTTTACTTTATAAACGGTGTCGAATCTTATTCCACTACCTATAAGACGGGCGAAGTCGTCAAGGCGGCTTTGATGAGAACTTCCAAGAAAAACCTCGCTAAGCTCGGCAAAGACGGGCTTGCCGACGGTGACTATGAAACGGTCGTAAACAAGCTCATGGTTTCGGGCGACAAGACCGCCGGTTTCTATATTTACGGCGATTACGTTTACTATGCCGTTCCCTCTACCGAGAAGAACAGCAAGGGCGAAGTTAAGAGCAGCGTTCTCAATTTCTTCCGCACTAAGCTCGACGGCACCGACACTTCCGCTAAAATCACGAATGAAGATTATGACAGCGCCGTTCAGTTCAGATTTATTGAGTCGAACGGCAAGGTCTACCTCGCCATATACAACACCGCTCTCTACGTCTATGACGCCGAGGACAGAAAACTCGTATATGATTCGAGCGATAAAAATTCCGACAATATCTTAAAGACGGCTATAGACGAACTCGTGTTCGACGAAGACAACGCTTCCAACGTCATTTACTTCACGACGAAGCCCATCGACGAAAACCTCTACGACGCCGACAGCGACGACGCTCAGCAGGTCAAATACCACGAGATACACAAATACGTCGTCGGCGAAAAGACTTCGCAAGTGGCTTTGAGCTTGGCAGGTAAATACAACGGCAAAAACATAGGCGAAAACGGCGGAGCGGGTCTTACGGGCGCAACCGCCGACCTCATCGCTCACAAGGGCGGTCAGCTTTATTTCTCCTACACCGTTCTCGATTCCACTATCGCTTCCACCACTTACGTTGCGGTGAAAGACAGCGACGTCGGAAACAGCGAAAAGACTTGGGAAGCCGTTGAAAACGAGGAAAATATACTTAATTACGGCGATAAAAACGCAACGGCTATCTTTGCCGATTCGGCTTACATAGTCGATAAAAACTGCATTATCTACGTCGATTCTTCCTACGGCTTGCTCAAATACGATTACACCGCTCATGACGAGGCGGGTACTGACTTCGGCGTTACCAAACTCTTCTATTCCGAAAACATCACGAGCGCAACGCTTTACGGCGTCGTCGGCGATTACCTCTACTACTATGATTCTTCCAACTACTATTACAGGGTGAACTTCAAGGCTATTTCGGAAGGCAGAGAGGGCGAAGAGATAAAGCTCAACAAGATCGCATTTAGCAGCGGTTGGTATGCTCCCGAAGTCGTTAAAGACGGCGAGAGAACTCTCCTCGTCGGCGTTTACACGGGTACGGTTTACGGCTCTTACGCTTACGCAATCGACGTTGAGGCCGTTGAAAACGCTTACAGAGAGGCAAAGGCGTCCGAGGACGGCGCTGACGACTTCTATACCATCGACGAAACTTATGAATTCGTCAAGGGCGTCGTTACGGGCACTAAGCTCGGCGTTATGAACGACACCGACAAGACGGCTTACGAAGAATATATCGGCAACCTCAAACACGAGCCTGCCGAGGAAACGGCTGAATAATAAAAAGGCAAAAAATTGCGCCGCATCTCTTTACCGAGATGCGGCGCTTTTATGTTTCTTGATTATGTCAAATGAGTTATCATTTCAGCACTTTTAAAAGTTGTAATATCGCTTCCTTGCTCTCTTTTGAAAGGGTGGAGATCTTGTTTGCTATTTCGTCGGTATTATCTCCCTCTTCTCTGAAAAATTCAGATAAGGTAAGCCCGAAAGCTCCGCAAATAGCTCTTAAAGTAGATATTTTCGGCTCTGTTTTTCTTGAGTATAAATTGTTGAGAGTTGATTGTGTCAGTCCGCTTTCCATTGCGAGATAATTTATCGACCAACCTCTTTCTATCCTGAGTTTGTCGATTTTTTCCAAAACTTCCATAAAATTTATTCTCCTTTCTTTTTTATATTATAACTAAATTGAGTTAAAAACATAACCCAAAACGCTTGACAAATAAACTCAAATGAGTTACAATATCAGTAGATAGTAATATTGCAAAAGAAGGAGATTGCTTATGTGGGTATTATGGCTTATACTTGGAATTGCTTTTGTGGTTTTTTATCCGCTTTTTGGGCGAGCGCATAAAATTGTATGTGCTATACTGGTAATTCTGCCGGCAATTATAAATTTTATATATATGCTATTTTTTAATAATGGTGATTATTTAAGTAATTGTCTTACGACGGCAATTATGTTCTATTTTGAATCTACTCCGATATATATAAGGTATGTTATGTCGGAGTCTGATTTGTTTGAGTCAAAAACAGAAATCTTTCTTATTGCCGGTACTCTTTTTGAAAAAGAAGAGGGACCCGCAATTTTCGCTACTCAAGTTGGTGGAGCTGTGCTTGCATTCGGGATATTTGCATTAATGTATTGGGCTCATTGGTCTTTTCTTATTTGGGCTTTACCGATAGCCGCAATTGTTGCAGCAGTATTGATATTAATTTTTGACAACATAGATTAATAATTATTTATCATAAAACAGCCGAAAGGGGCAATATTGCCCCTTTCGGCTGTTTTTTATGTTACTATTATCTCCTTGAAAACAAGCGGACGCAAAATACCGTCATGTCGTCTTTGGCTATTCCGCCGTTTAAAATGAGCGCCTTTTCGAGTATGTGGTCGGCAAGCGTTTTGGGGTTTGTCGCTCGCTCGGCGGATAAAAAGTCGAGCATATCCGTTGTCGAGCCGAAAGAATCGGATATTCCGTCGCTCAAAAACACTATCATATCCCCGTCGTTAAGCGCCGCTTTGAAAGTCGTGGGGCGCATTTCGTCGAGGATACCGAGGGGCAGAGAATTGCCCTCTATAACCTTTACGCTCTCTTTTGTGAGTATAAACGAGTAAGGCGTTCCGATCTTGATAAAGTCCGCATGCCCGTCGAAGAGGTCTATTATGCCGACGTCTATCGCCGTGAAGTTGTCGTCTTTATTAAAGGCGAGTATCTTATTTACCGTGCTTAAAACGGTTTTGGACGAAAGTCCGGCTTTATAAAATGTTTCGATAAGCGAAATTGCGGTAGAAGAGGTGGAATGAGCGGTCGTGCCGCTGCCCATTCCGTCGCTGAGCGCAACGAGAAATTTGCCCTCGGATATGTTTGTAACGGAATGAGTGTCGCCGCTCGATTTTTCGCCGTGCTTTACTTCCGCCGCAACGCCGAAAGCGGCGTCGAAACGTGGCGCACGCCCGACGGAGATGGCGGATAGCTTTGCGGATAGGTTAGTTCTCGCCGTAATGACGGCGTTATAGCCGAGTTTTTCCTCTATCGCTTTCATAAAATACGGCTTGTCCGTCGCATTTTGCGGAACTACGAGGTCTATCTCCTCTTCGCCTTGCGAGCCTAACGCCATAACTTCCGAGGCATAAATTCCGCACTTTATGAGGTTGTCGTAAACTTGCTTTTCAAGCGGTGAGTTTACCTCTAACGTGCGGCTCATCTTCGCCGCCAAGCTCTTAATTACTTCTGTGAGGCCCTCGGTCTGCATTAAGATAAGATCCCGCCCTGCGTCCATCGACGAGGCTTCGGCGATTTTGGTCTTGTATTTTTCGATAAGTTTATTGAGCGCCGCCGTAAATTCTTCGGGAGATGAGCAGTCATCGGAAAAGGCTTTCGGGAGATCTACAAGGTTTATCTTGCCCTTTGCCATGCCGAGCGAAATGAGCCGTTCGGCTACGCCTACTTTAAGCTCATCTTTTGCCGCACATTTTCTTTTATGCTTGCAATTTTCACAGCAAAAGTCGGTTAATCGACTTATAGCTTCACTTTTAACGCTTTCTTCGCTTACGGTAACGCTCCGCAAAACTTTAAGAGCGGCTTTCATTTCGTCCATTACAGCCGCCGTTTCATATAGTTTTCCGGACAGATCTCTTCTCGTCCGATTTATAGCCGCTCTGCCGAGGTTTGGCGATCGATAGAGTTTAAGCGTATCGTTAAGTTTAGCCGTGAATGATTTCGGGATAAACAGAAACACGGCGACGGGAAGAATGACGGCGACGGACGAGGCGACGCCCATTTTATCGTAGGCGTTCGTAAAGTAAAAGAGGAGCATTTCCGCACCCATGACCGCCACGCCGGAGAGGAGCTTTGAATAGCTTATAAACACCGAACAGACGAGGGCGAGAATTGCGAATACGGCGAGGGGAGTGAACGAGCTAGAGTATATACAAAGCGGAATAGCTACAACCGCAGACGAATAAAGCCCGTACCCGAACGGCGCAACCGCCGAGAAAAAGAGAATGACGAAAACCCCGAACAACTTCACGACGGTTGCGCCGAATACGTTTGCGCACCCGACCATTATGAGAGCGTATAAAACAGCCGCCGAAACGAGTTCGTCGCTTGACAGGCGGTATTTAAGCCCCTTTATCGTCCACGCCCTCACCGCCGAGATGAATATGTACGATAAAGGCACGGTAGCCGCCGCTATTATAAGCCTTAAAACGTAGTTTGGCGATTTATATAAAAATATGTAGGGGAGAAGAGATACGGCGAGGTAAAGTAGAAGGTCCGCCTTGGGCTTTCGCTTAAACCTTTTACATATCATAAACGCCGCAAATACGACCGCACCGCCGAGCGCCGCCGACAAGATTATAGCGATATTAAACGACAGCAAAAAAGGCAATAAGTAGGTCAATAGTGCGATTATCGGCGAGTAACCAACGTAGAGATTTGCGGCGAGAAGGGCTAAGGAAAGCGGCGGAAAGTCGTTTGAAACGTAAGTGAGAAAAAGGCTCGACGCAAGAGATAAAAACGATAGGACAAGAGATTTTAAGGTAAATATTTTTTTCACGGCTATCCCCTTTTGCCGTCAAAAAGCAAAAATAAAAATCCTCTGACGGTCTACACCATATTAGAGGATTTTTAAGTGAATATTTTTAAAAGTTAAGTCTTAAAAAGACATATTTTGACGAAAACGGGAAAAGTTGCGCCCCGTTACGCCATCTGCGACGTGCCGACGTTTCTTATATGCGCCGCAAACACGCTCTCTTCTCCGAACCACTTCTTCATCGTTTGCATATAGCTTTCGGCTTCGCCGTCCGCAACGACCGCAAGGATAGAGCCGGCAAAACCGCCGCCGTGTACCCTCACCGCACCGTCTTTTATAATTCTTCTCGAAAGTTCTATGCCGAGTACGACGGGCTGTTTTAAGTCCGCCGGAACAAAGCAGTTTTGAAGTTTGTTGAGGCTCGATAACCCCGAACGTTCTATCGCCGAGATGAGCGAACTATAATCTCCCTCTCTTATCGCCTTCGCCGCTTGTTCCACCCTCTCGTTTTCCTCGTAAAAGTGGAGCGCACGCAGTATTGCCCTTCCGTCGAATTTCTTCATAAGTTGGTCTATAGAGCGATAAAACTCATCATATCCGACTTCTCGGAGAACTTTTTTCCCAAAAAACGCCGCAACGCTTTCCATATCGGAACGTATCGCCGCATAGTGGGGCGTAAGCAGCGCATGGTCGCCGCCCGTGTTTGTTATAACGAGCGTGTAGCCGCTTATGCTTCCGAGCTTTTCTATCTTCGGCTCGGTCGGAACTAAGAAATCGAGCTTTGAAAGCGAGCCTATCGCTATGCCGGATTGATCGAGAAGCCCGCACGGCTTGCCGAAATAGACATTTTCGGAATATTGGGAGATGACGGCTTTATCCACAGCCGTAAGCTTGCCGTCTAAATACAGTGTATTGAATATCTCGGCTATAAGCACCTCGAACGCCGCCGACGACGAAACGCCCGCACCTTTAAACACGTTGCTCGTGATATATGCCGTAAAACCGCCTATAGACAGGTTTCTTTGCTTTATCGCCGCCGCAACGCCCCTTACGAGCGCAGTGGAAGTGCCGTTTTCTCTCGGCTTTTTTTCGAGGTCGTCAAGGTTTACCGTTATGGGCATATACCCTTCGGAATATAACTTCGCAACGTTATTGTCCGTCTTTTTTACGGCGGCGAGAATGTCGCACGATATAGCCGCCACAAGCACTAAACCGTGGTTGTGGTCGGTGTGATTGCCGAGTATTTCCGCCCTTCCCGAGGACGAGAAGAAATATTCGGGCATTGTGTTTTCGCCATTTTTGAATTTTTTCGCAAGGTCGTCAATGCGCTTTTCAGCCGCCGCCTTGTCATATCCTTTTCCGTAAAAATCCGAAAGATCCATAATTTCGCCTCCGTCAGTTTCAATTATAAGTCATTTTAAATAAAATGTAAAGTGATTGTAAAAGGCTGAAATGAATTTTAAATGAAAATATACAACGTTTCCTTGTAAAAAAAAGTAGGCTTTTTTCGCATTATATGATATAATAGATATATGAGATATAAAATAGCGGCGATAATTGCGCTCGTTTTCTTTGCCGTTTGCGGAGTTTCGGTAACGGCGCAGGCGATGGAAAACGACGGCGAAAACGCATATAAAATAAAAAACATTGCGATAACGGTCGGCTTTTCGGACGGCGACGGAATAGTCGAAGGCTCGGACGGAGTGATAAGCACGGCGTTCGGCGAGGGGAGCGACGGGCTTAAAGGCTTCACGCTCGAAAATTCCGACGGAAAACTTATCGTCGATACCGAGGTCATCGCTCACGTCGTGCTGAAATATCCCCACACCTACTTTTTGCCGGCGTATAAATACAGTTATGCGAAAGAGGAATACCGCAAAGTAAACGAGGACGGCTACGACAACAGATATTTCGATGATAGCGGCAACGAGGTTTTAAGCGGCGAGGGCAATATTTCCGTAGATTACGCCGTGAGGGAGCAGCTTTTCATAAGGGAAATTTTAAATTCGCTTTCGGGCTATAAGCTGCCCGACGGAATAGACGGCGACGGCGACGGATATATAGATTCGATAACGTTCATACCCATGCCGCCCGTTACGTTCGACGGCGACGACGGCTCGGCTTGGGGAACTATTTTTTGGCCGCATGCGAGCAATTTTTATTACGGAGATATAGAAAGGCTGTCTTACGGTTATTATATAGGCGATGAAGAGGGCAGTTTTTCGGAAGTTTCTTTCGGCGGCAAAACGCCATTTCAATACCTCGTCGCACCCTATGCCGGCTTTTACGACGGTAAAGACGTTTCGACTTCGGTCGTCTGCCACGAGTTTATGCACGTCATCGGCGCACCCGACTTGTACCGCTACGACGGCGGCGACGTGCCCGTCGGAGAATACGACCTTTTAGCCGACAACACGTCGCCGCCGCAACTTTCCCTCTCGTATATCCGTCAAAAAATGGGCTGGATAGACGAGGGCGAGGACATTCTCGCAATAGAGGAGAGCGGAACTTATTCGCTTGCCCCGACCGAGAT
>CACXDQ010000001.1 GCA_902766475.1 uncultured Eubacteriales bacterium | reverse complement strand
GAAGTGCCGAGCTCGAAATTCCATTCGCCTCCGAAAGTCTGCCATTCGCTAACGCTGTCGTTTTTAGCGATGAGGTGTGCGTAGGTCGTTACGTTGGACTTTGCCCATACTCTTACCTTATAATCGGCTTTCTTGACGTCGATGACTTTGCTCATTTTGACAGCGCCGCTGTTTACGTTTTCGCCGGAATTAGTAACGTCGAACACATAAGCGCCCTCGGAGAGAGTTGCGGTTGCGGAAACGGAATTGTCGACGTATGCGTTCCAGCCTCTGCTCTCGCCTTCCATAGCCTTAAAATCGAATTTGAGATATTCGGTAGCTTCGGCGGTTGCCCTCGTAACCGTAAGCGTGCTGTACGCCTCGGCGGTGAGCTTGCCGGCATCTGTTACGGAATAGGTAAGCTCGTAGGTGCCTGCCGTCGCAGGGGTTGCTTTACCGTTTACGAATTCGAGCGAAGGAGTCGATTCGACAACGATTTTTGAAGTTAAATCGCCGTCCTCTATGTCGGTTGCGGTTATACCTTCGAGGGCGTCGAATTCTTCGCCTGCCTCTACCGATACGGCGTCTTTAACGCCTGTTATGACGGGCTTTTCGTTTTCGGTCTTGACCGAGCCTTCATCCCCGCAGCTTGCGAAGAGAGCGAAGCTCATAACGAGAGCCAACATCAAAGTGATGATCTTTTTCATTTTCCTTCTCCTTTATTTGTTTTTATTTGTTTTCGGAAGCATATCTGTCATATGCGTCCTGGAAAACTTTCTGAACTTGCGGTAAACCGATCTGGTTTATCCTCGTCTTAAAATCGCCCCATGCGGAATCTTTGACGCCGCCCTTTAAGAGCCATTCTATAAGATTGGTAGTGATATAATCGTTTATACCCGTTTCATAGTTTGAAAGAACGTTCAATTCTTCAAGCGTGAATTGAAGGTTGGGAACGGGTTTTACGCTGTTTGCGACGAATGGGCTTGCATAGAGATCAAGACGGTCTAAACGGAGTTTTGCTCTCGGCTCCATATTGAGGACGTTTTTCCATGCGTAATCGTTTAAATAGATTATTCCGAGAGGTGCATTCTGAAGCCTCAACTCGTCGGCGGTAACGCCTTCGGGAATGGGCTTTTGAACGAGCATTCCGTTTTCGTCCTTTTCCTCTTCGTAAACTATGCCGATAGGACCGTAGTTTATCTGTGCGGAAATCTCGGGCATATAATATCTGTCAAAGTAAGTGAGAAGGACTTCGGGGTTGGGGCAATCTCTGAAAATAATCACCTCGCCCGTACCTATTTCGGGGTTGTTGGACACGCATATAGTCTGATCTCCGTTCGGTCCTAAAAGGGGCTTGCAGACGACGTAATTTTCGGGGTGACTCACAACCGTTTCGCTCTCCCACCAATAGAATGCGCCGTATATTTCCAAGCCCTTGCCGTTTGCAAGGAAGTTGTCTTGCGACTGCTCGAATGAAACCTTGTCGATAAGCCCGTCGGTCACCCACTTTGAAATAAAGTTGGTAGCCTCTTTAAATCTGTCGTCGACGACGCTGTAAGTAACTCTTCCGTCTACTATCACCCTATGTTCTAAGTTGTCGTTTAAACCGAACATTCCGTAGAGGTCGCACTGATTGCCCTGCCAATTATTGTAAACGAAGTTCATGGGGCGCTCGTCGTTGGTCTTACCGTTGCCGTTCATGTCGTTGTCACGGAAATATTTGAGAATATTTTCCATCTGCGCTGCCGTAAGTTCAAGTCCGTCCTTAACGTCGGCGGAAGTAATGCCCGTAACGGCGCCCGCCTCTATTACCTTGTTTACCCAGCTCTTGTTTATAAAGAGAAGGTTGGGATACTGCAAAAGTCCCATTTCCTCTATTCTCGGAAGGGAATAAATTTTATTGTCCTCGACGTTTAAAAGCTGTTTCTTTATATCCGGTCTGTCTTCGAGAATTTTCTTGAAGTTGGGCATATAGTCGAGATAATCGCTTATGGGAAGCAAAACTTTACGCTTGGCATATTTGATTATTTCGCCTGCGCTCATGCCGGCATGATAAATTGCGTCGGGACGATCTGCGGCGTTGCCGAAAATGAGGTTTTTCTGAGTGGTGTAGACCGATTCGGAAACGTTTTCCCACGTTACCCTTACGTTCGTCGACTCGTAGAGGTCCTGCATGACCTTCATATCGTTATAGTCGAGTGCGGAAGCGTTTTTGGACGAATAGATATTGAAGGAAATATCCTTCGCTCCCTCTGCGTTCAAAATGGGCTTCGTGGTGTCTGTCCATTGATAGCCGTATTTTTCAACAAGGCTGTCAACTGCGTTGCTCGTTCTTTCATCGGCGTTGTTGCCGCCGCATGCCGCAAATGACAAGAGCATTATTGCGGAAAGAATGATCGAACTTAACTTTTTCATAACATTTTCTCCTCTTTTATTTTTATTTGAGAGCGCCTATCATTACACCTTGCGCAAAGTGCTTCTGCACGAATGGGTAAAGCATTATGACCGGCAAACTCGAAATAATAACCGAAACGTATTTAAGCTGATTTGCAAGTCTGTACTGTTCCAGAATAGTCTCGCCGCTTCCGCCCGTCGTCGTTTCGGAAGCTATGAGGATCTCTCTCAGTACGAGTTGGAGAGGATATTTCGCCTCGTCCTTTAAAAATATCATTGCGTTGAAGTAGCTGTTCCACTGCCCCACCGCATAGTAAAGCGCCATTACCGCCATTATAGCCTTAGAAAGCGGAAGTATTATGTAGAAGAAAGTTGCCGTATGCCCCGCTCCGTCAATTTCCGCCGCCTCTATCATACTCTCGGACATACCCTCGAAGAACGTCTTTGTCATGAACAAGTTCCATACCGATAAGACGGACGGCAAAATGATCGCCCAGATAGAGTTTAAAAGCCCTAAACTGCTCACCACGTTATAAAACGGGATAAGTCCGCCGCCGAAGAACATGGTTATTATGAAAAACACCATGAAGAATTTGCGGAAAGGAAGCTTTTTACGGCTTAGCGCCCAACCGGCAAGAACCGTTATTACAAGTGCGAATACCGTCGTTAAAAGCGTATAGATTATCGTGTTGAGATAGCCGGTCCATACGTCCGCCCTCTCCATTATCTTGGCATAGCCTACGAACGTTATATCGACGGGATATAGAAATACCCTTCCGCCCAATACTGCGTCGGCGTTCGAGATCGAAGCTATTATAATAAAGTAAAGGGGGTAGATGACTATTGCCGCCATTATGAACAAAAATATCATGTCCACAATGTAGAAAACTCTGTCGCTGCGGCTCTCTTTCATTCTGTTCTTTTTCTTATTTGTATTTATTATCGACTGTTCCATATCTCGCCTCACCACAAAGAATTTTCCGAAAACTTTTTCGATACGGTATTGGCGATGATGAGAAGAATAACGTTTATTATCGAGTTGAATAAACCTATCGCCGTCGCATAACCTTGATCGGGAACGCCCGTAAGACCTTTTTTATAGACGTATGTGGCGATTATCTCACTCGTCGACAGATTGCCCGCCGTCTGCATCAAAAGCACTTTTTCATAGCCTACGCCCATAAGTCCGCCGATGGACATAATAAGCATTACGCTGACGATGGGCGTTATTGCCGGAAAATCGATATGTATCAACCTTTGGAAGCGTGAAGCGCCGTCGATCACCGCCGCCTCGTGATGTTCAGGCTCGACGTTTGAAAGAGCCGCTATGTAGATAATTGCGCTCCATCCGAAGTCCTGCCAGTTGCTCGACAGAATGTACATAGGTCTGAAAGCTCCCTTTTCGAGGAAATACGAATACCTATCGAAACCCAGCTTTTCCGCTATATTATTTACAAGCCCGTATCTTCCGAAGAAGAGATACAACATACCTACCATTACGACGAGAGATATGAAGTGCGGCGCATTGTAGACGGTCTGTAAAAATTTTGCCATGCGCTTAGATTTCAATGCGTTTAAAAGCAGCGACATTATTATCGGAAGCGGAAAGCCTATCACAAAGCCTATAATGCAAAGCAAAAAAGTGTTCTTCATCAACGGCCAAAACTGAAAGTCGTTGAAAAATCTGCTGAAATTATCAAAGCCTACCCAGATTGTCGTATCAGACAATATTTTATCGCCGGGCATAAAGTCCTGAAACGCTATCAAAATGCCGTATATAGGCAAATAGCAAAACAGAATTACCACAACGACAGCTGGAAGCAAAAAGAACAATAGCGGATAATTGCGGCGCAAGTTTTTTATCATTTTGCCGAAGTTACCCTTTGCTCCCGCAATGTAACTCGATTCTCCCTTAAACATTTTCCCTCCTGATAAAAATAATTTTCATCACTTAAATTTTAAACCGAGCGTATCGATTTGTCAATAAATCATAAAAAATACTCACTCAATTTGTGCATTTGCACAAATAAATGTTTTAAATTTGTGCATTTCACCCTATTTTAGTTGACATAAAATTTTAAGTGCTGTTATAATAAAAAAGAGAGGTAATTTATGAGATCGGGCGTTACGATACAAGATATAGCAAATGCACTGCAACTTTCGAGAAATACCGTTTCAAAAGCGTTGAACGGCAAATACGTTCCGCCAAAGACGAGGACAGCCGTTTTGAATGCGGCTATCGAGATGGGCTATAAAGGTTTCGGCATGGTCGCATCGGAAGAGGTTTCCGCAGACGGCGAGAAAATTTTGCTTTTATCTTCAAGGCTTCTGCTCAATATTAACTATTACGTCAGCGTGATGAGAGGCGTCGAGGCCGCCGCAACGGAAAGAAATATAGAGCTTAATCAGTTTACCTTGACATCTGCTTCTTCTCTCGATAAGCTCAGAGCATATCTGTATCATTATCACATAGACGGGATAATCTGCATCGAGCTTTTCGACACTGAAAAGATAGAAGAACTTATGGAGCTCGACCGCCCCGTCGTATTTCTCGATTTGCCGCTGACAAAAAACGAGCTGTCGGGTAATTATGACATTGTTTTGCCCGAAAACTTCGATTGTGTGAGAAATTTCTGTATGCAGACGATAAGAAAGACAAACAAAAGAAAATTCGGTTTCGTCGGAGATTACACGCATTGCCGCTCGTTTTACGAACGGTTTCTCGGCATGAGAGAAGCACTGTTTTTATCGGATATCAACTATGATAAAAATCTATCCATATTGGAAAAAGACGATTTCCCATACGCCGATCCTCAAGCTCTTTTTGATATTTTATCGCAAAAAAAACAACTGCCCGACTGCTTTATATGCGCAAACGATACTATAGCCGTTTCTCTTACGGAAGCACTGAAAATGCTTAAACTAAAGATCCCGAACGAGATCATGGTTACGGGTTTCGATAACGTGAACGAAGCCAAAGTACACAATCCGCCTTTAAGCACTTTTAACGTAGATAAGGCGGGGCTCGGTAAAAAACTGTTGACTGTTCTTTTAGAGCGCATAAACGACAAATCGCAAAGGAACAGAGTTATCTATTTAAAATCGAAATTCATTCCGAGAACGACCACCTCGGCATTATAAAAAAATGTCTGAACTCGAATTCGCTCAAAGCGTCCATTATTATGCAATCGGGTATAGCACCTTTTTCTGCCGCAACAAGGCGTTTATATCTCTCCAAATCTTTAAAAGTCGGCTCGTCGGAAATAAGGAAAAGCGTTCTTTTCCACACTCCCTTCGATGGCGCTTTAGCATGAAAAAGCGCCATAAAGTTTTGCGCCCCGAAAGCAAACTGCTTTCGGGGCGCATTTATCTAAAAATATTATTTGTTTTTCATCCATGTATACGGCACTATCGTGAGAAGTAGCGGATATATTTCGAGCCTTCCGAGCAGCATTGAAAATGACAGCAAGAGCTTGGAAAACACGGAATAGTTTACGAACGTTCCGCCGCCGGCAGCATTGTCGAATATAGGTCCGATATTATTGAAACAAGACGCAACGGCAGTAAAATTCGCCTCAAAGCTGAAAGATTGCTCAAAAGATATTATGAACAGAATTATCGCAAACGATACGATATAAATGGCGAGATACGTGCTTACGCCGTGAAGCGTATCGTCGTCTACCCTCTTGCCCTCGAATTTGACTATCGTCGCCGCACGGGGGTGAATAATTCTTTTGAGTTCGTTTCCCATCTTTTTGATGAGAATTATAACCCTCGTGAGTTTAAGCCCGCCCGCAGTTGAGCCGGCGCAGCCGCCCACAAACATCAAAATTATAAGTATCGTCTTTGAGAGATGTCCCCATTGCGTGAAATCGGCTATTGTAAAACCCGTCGTTGTCATTACCGACGAAACGCTGAAAAAAGACGCCCTTATAAGGTCTGCTATGTTCGAGAAACTCGAATACATATTTACGCAGATAAGAGCCGTACAAGCAACTATCGTGGCGATATATATCCAAAGCTCACGGCTACCGAATGCCGTTTTGAATTTCTTGATCAATATGAGGTAATAGACGTTGAAATTAACGCCGAAAAGCATCATAAAGATAGCTATTACCCATTGCAAATAGTGATTATATCCGGCAATGCTGTTGTTCTTTATCCCAAAACCGCCGGTGCCGGCTGTGCCGAATGCATGGACAACGCTGTCAAAAAACGGCATGCCTCCGCAGAGTAGCAAGATCATCAGAAGTACGGTCAGACCGATATAAATTATATACAAGATTTTAGCGGTATCCTTTGCCCTCGGAACGAGCTTGTCGACGATCGGGCCGGGCATCTCCGCTTTTAAAATGTGCATCGATCTGTCCGGCGTTCTCGAAACTATCGCAACGGCGAACACAAGCACGCCCATGCCGCCTATCCAGTGGGTAAAACTACGCCAGAAAAGCATGCCGTGAGTTAAATGTTCAACGTCGGTAAGTATTGTTGCGCCCGTCGTCGTAAAGCCGCTCACCGTCTCGAAAAAAGCGTCCGTAAACGACGGTATATCGCCGCTTATAACAAACGGAACCGAGCCGACCAACGAAACGACTATCCACGCAAGAGAAACGATAATAAGACCTTCCCTCGCATATATCGCCGAGCGTTTGGTTGCGGAAAGCGCACTTAAAAGCATACCTACCGCAAACGACGATACAGCAGTTACCGAAAAGGCGATAACGCTCATCCACTCGACGTAAATCAACGATACGATCAGGGGCAATAAAAGCATTGCGGACAAAACAATCAAAACTTGCCCTATCGTATGAAATATCATCTTAAAATTCATTATATCGTCCTCAATGGTTTAATATAGACGACAAGTCGTATATCTTTTCGCCCTTAGCGATGACAATTACCTTATCGTGCGCCTTTATCACGTCGGCGCCCGACGGAATTATCGTATCCGTTCCCCTGACGATACCGGCGATAATTATATCTTTTCTGATGTGCATATCCCTTACGGGCACGTCGATAAACTCGAAGTCAGGCAACACGTTGAATTCGAGCGCCTCCACTCTTCCGTTCATAAGGCGGTAGAGCGTTTCGACTTTGCTCCCCTCGGAATTTTCAAGCGCCCTTGCATATTGCACGAGAGAATCGGCTATGAGCATTTTAGGCGAAACGATACTGTCAAGCCCTAATTTTTCGGCAATGGACGACAATTCTTCTCCGTTTACCTTAGCGATAACTTTGTCGTTGTTTTGCGACATTGCGTAGAATGAGATAAGAATATTCTCCTCGTCGTGCCCGGTGAGCGACACAAATGCGTCCGTCGTGTTTATCCCCTCTTCTATAAGGAGATCCTGATCCATACAGTTTCCGCAGATGACCTGTGCGCTTGGGAAGCTCTCGCAAAACTCCTCGCACTTTTCGTTGTTTATTTCGACAACTTTAACTGCTATATGGCTTTCCAAAAGCATTTTAGCAAGATAATAAGACGTTTTGCCTGCACCCATTATCATTGCGTCGTGAACTTGTTTGTGAACGATGCCGAGCGTCTTTAAAATCTTTTGGGTGTTGCGCCCCGAAGCGATAACGCCTATCTTGTCGCCGCTTTTAAGTTTGAAATTACCTTGAGGAACGTAAACCTCATCGCCACGGCTTACCGTGCATATAAGGAATTTTTCGTTTGAAGTCTTTCTTAAATCTACTATCGTCATTCCGTCGAGGGGCGAGCCTTCTTTAAGGTTTAACTCTATCATCTCAAATCTGTGACTACTGAACGTTTCGACCTTTGTTGCGGAAGGAAGTTTCAAGAGGTTGTATATTGCGTTTGCGGTCATAAGTTCGGGGTTGATAGCCATAGAAATATCGAGGAGATTTTTCATAAATTCAAGGCTTATCGCACCGTTATTTTCGGCGTCTCTTATCCTTGCAACGGTATTTTTGGCACCCATTCGCTTTGCCGCAAAACAGCTCAACATATTTATCTCGTCGGAGTTGGTAACGGCTATAAAGAGATCTGCTTTACCTGCCTCAGCGTCAGTAAGCTTTTCATACGACGTGCCGCTGCCGACAATGCCCATAACGTCGTATAAATTCGTAACTTCCCTTATTTTTTCGGGGTTTTCGTCAATGGCGAGGACGTCGTGATTTTCATTTACCAAGCTCGAAATGATAGTCCTGCCTATTTTGCCGCATCCGACAACAATAATGTTCATATATAACTCCAACAAATTCCTTTAATCAATATTATACTCTTTTAAAAAAAATCAGTCAACTTTTTGCGTTATCAAAAGATAAAAAATGCGCCGCTTTTTGCGGTGCATTTTTTTGAAAAAAATCATCTTTCTTCTCTGAAATAATTCAAGCCGAGCGACGCCGGAGGCTGATTTTCCTTGCTGTCCAAAGCGGAGACGATTATAAGAACTATTATCGTCATAATGTATGGGAGCAAGCTGAAAAGTTTCATCTGCGGCAAGCTGAGCGAAACGCCGAAACCGGAAATAGAAGTCGGCAAAATATAGAGTGCGCCGAAGATAAGCGAGCCTAAAATGCTGAGCGTCGGGCGCCACATAGTGAATATTACGAGAGCTATCGAAAGCCAACCTATACTGGGTATGCTCGGATAACTTCCGACGCTTCCGGAAAGATTGTCGATAATGTAGTAAAATCCGCCGAGGCCGGCTATTGCCGAGCCGATCGATGTTGCGACGTATCTGTAAACCGTTACGTTTACGCCTGCGGCGTCCGCCGTAGCGGGATTTTCACCGACAGCACGAAGATTAAGACCTATCCTCGTTCTCTTTATCATAAAGCCCGCCGCAAGAGCGAGAATTATCGCTATGTAAACGAGAATTCCTCTGCCGAAGAAAAGAGAGGTCAAACCGTCGAGAGAACTCGTAAACGGAAGCCAGTTTCTGAAATATACGCT